>JAPHSC010000419.1 GCA_026193125.1 Gammaproteobacteria bacterium | reverse complement strand
TCCAGCTGGAACCCTCTCCCACATACATAAAGAACTGGAATACCAGGACGGCCAGCAGGGCGCCCAGCGGATCGTTCACAATGCCCTCCCACTTCAAGTAGGAGGCGGTGCGCCGGTTCAGACGTGCCTGGCGCAACAAGGGCATGATCACCGTGGGTCCGGTAACCACCATGATGGCCCCAAACACCATCGATACGGGCAGGCTCAATCCGCCAACATAATACGCCGAGGCAGTACAAAAGCCCCAGGCCAGCGGTGCGCCCAGGTAAACCAGGCGCCTGACCCCGGTACGGGCCTGTTTCAAATCACTCAGGGATAGATTCAAGCCACCTTCGAACAAGATGATGGCCACGCAAAGGCTGATTACAGGTCGAAACAAGTCACCAAAGTCTTCTGCAGGATTGACCAGGCCACTTATCGGCCCCGCCACCAGGCCGGCGACCGCAAGCAGCACAATTGCAGGAATATGCAGACGCCAGGCCAGCCACTGGGAACCCACGCCCAGGGCGACCACCGAGACCAGCAAAATGACTAGTTCATGTTCATTCAAAGCCGTGGCCCCTGTTCGACCGTGCGGTCGCTAGAAGATTTACCCGCTGCCTATGATAACGATGTTAGCGGCGGCTTTCCCTAAGATCAGCCCTGAGAGCGCGGTCCCGAGTGAAGATTTGGTCTATCATTGGCGCATGGGCTGCCGCTCATCATCCCTTGGTCAGCAATAGCACGGAGAGACACCATGCGCCTGGAAAGCCAATCCATTGCCGATAATTCCCTGATAGCCGAAGAATTCTGCTTCGGAATCCCCGCTCCGGAAGGGCATGTCCAATTGGGCAGGAACCACAATCCGGATTTGCGTTTTGCCGAGATTCCCGCCCAGGCTCGTTCGCTGGTCTTGATTTGCGTGGACCCGGATGTACCCAGCAAGCCGGACGACGTAACCCAGGAAGGGCGCAGTGTGCCGGCAAGCCTCCCACGCTGCGATTTCTACCATTGGGTAATGGTAGATATTCCGGTTAGCACGCAGGGTATCGCAGCCGGAGCCGCTTGCAGCGGGATTACTCCACGCGGCAAGCGCGAGCCAGCCGGACCCAAGGGCGCCCGCCAGGGCTTGAATGACTATACCAACTGGTTCGCCGGCGATCCGGATATGGGTGGCAACTACTTCGGCTACGACGGTCCCTGCCCGCCCTGGAACGACGAACTGATGCATCATTATCAATTCGTACTGTATGCCACGGATCTGGAACGCTGCCCGGTCGACGGCGCGTTTACCGGCCAGGACGTAATGCAGGCCCTGGAGGGTCATATACTTGCTACGGCCAGCATTACAGGACTGTATTCCCTGAACCCGGCCCTGGCTCGGAAGTAAGCAGCAGGGCCGGGGTAGCACCCCGGCCCTGCCTGGTGCATCTTACTCAGGCGCCGATCACGGCTGCGACACTACCCCAGTCACGAAACTGACCGGGGTCATCAGTTCTATATCTTGCAGCGGATTGCCGGGCTCCAGACCCCCCAGGCGATCTTCCTCACCGAGAAGTTGGACTGCCACCGGGGTGGCCGACGGTACCGCCGGCATGTATCAAGCCCAGCGCGGTAAGCCAGCCCTGCGAAAAACTTCTTGCACTCGCGACGGGCGTTCCCCCGCTATCTGGTTTATCGAATTTCAAGCAATTCCACGTCAAATATGAGCATCGCGTTGGGTGGTATCACCCCGCCGGCGCCACGCGCTCCATAGCCCATTTCCGGGGGAATAGTCAGGATTCTGCGCTCACCTACCAGCATACCGGCCACGCCCTCGTCCCATCCGCGAATCACCCGCCCCGCACCCACTGGAAAGCTGAAGGGCTGTCCACGATCCCTGGAACTATCAAACTTCTCACCACGATTCAGTTCTGCCTGCGGGTCAAAAAGCCAGCCGGTGTAATGCACTACTGCGGTTTGTCCCGCCTGTATGGCTTCCCCGGCCCCGGTTTCTACCGTCTCGATAATCATCTTCTTTTCTCCTTGCCCAGCTTGCACCGTATCCGCCAGGGAATCGCCAAGGTATGCGGCCGTGACCGACATAGTCAGAATAACCGTGATCCAAAAGACAGCCGTTTTGCCAATAGTCATTTTTCAGTCTCCTTGTCGTGAAAATCCAGCGAGGCTGAATTAATGCAATAGCGCAAGCCACTCGGGGCCGGTCCGTCTTCAAATATATGTCCAAGGTGAGCGCCACAGCCGGTGCACACCAGTTCGTCCCTGATCATTCCGTGGCTCAAATCACGTCTGACGGTAACCGCCTCGGAGCTAAGCGGCAGCCAGAAGCTTGGCCACCCTGAACCGGATTCGTACTTGGTTTCCGAACTGAACAAGGCAGCATCACACACCACGCAGGCGTATACCCCATTGCCCTTGTGATGGACGTACTTGCCGCTGAAAGGCAATTCTGTAGCGGCCTCCTGAGTCACCTTGTACTGCTCGGCCGAAAGGTGTTCCTTACCGGGTCGCCGCTGTGCCTCATCTCCCATGCTCTTACCTCCAAGTCCCTGGCCAGCCAGGGCTGGCTCTGCTAATCACCCTGGTCCAATAATGAAGTCGTTGGCGAATCCGGGGCGGCATCCATGACCGCAGGATGGATACCCGGTCTCAGGCATTGCATGCGCACGACTTCTGTCCACAAGGTGCCGTCATCCAACGGAGAAAATTCGTATTTCCAGTCAAACTGCAGGGGCTGGACGTTGTAAAAGGTAACTTTGACCTGGTGGTCCGGTTGCTGCCCCCACATGATGATGTCGCCTTCCTCGTAGCTGGCCTCGTAAAGGTCAAAGCGCGCCTGGTCCACGGTAGTCCATGCAATGTGCCACACATCCGCCTGGGCATCGTATACCCGCAGATTCATGCCCAAACTGCCAGGATAATCAACATCGGGTTCGGGCTCCCAGATATCGGTGACCGCGTTACCGTCCAGGGCGTAATTGAAGGTCCAGCGCGCGCCGCCGGCGCGCTTTTTCCATCCGCCATCTTGCTGAAGATTATAAATAACGCAGTCCCAGGGACCGCCCAGGCGCCCGAACTGCTCAAGCTCCTGCGGTGCGTTTGGATTGCGGCTTCCGAAATCCGCCACCGGTTCGGCCTCCGGCCCTGGCTGCGCCGGGACCGTGGCGCATGCACCTAGCGCCGCCACCAGCGCATATAAAAAGGTCTGCTGACCGACTGGCAATGTCCTCACCCGGGTTACTCCATGCTGATCATGTTTGCAAAGCGCCAGCCCGTTGGAGGGGCAATCTCAACACAAACCGCCTCTCCCAGGGGCAAGCCAAGCTGGGAGTCTACACTGCCCCCATGGCTTCGTCTGGGGTTATTCGGCCAGTTCCAGTAACAGTCGATTCAATCTCTTCACAAATCCGGCCGGATCTTCCAGACGCCTGCCCTCTGCCAGGCTGGCCTGATCCAGTAGCAGGCCAGACAGGTCGGCAAAGCGTCCGTCGTCAGATTCAGCCTCCAGTCGCTGGACCAGAGGATGCTTCAGGTTTATCTCGAGAATAGGCAGCGCCGCGGGCGCGCTCTGTCCCGTCATCTCCATCAGCCGCCGCATCTGGGCACCCATATCATGCTCACCGAGCACCAGGCATGCAGGAGACTCTGTCAACCGTGAGCTGGCGTGCACTGCCTCCACCTTGTCCTTCAGGACAGTGGCCAGGCGCTCAAGCACGCCCTGGTGCTCTTCCTCAGCTTTCTCGCGAGCGCCTTTTTCGGCCTCGTCTTCCAAGGCTGACAGACCAAGCTCGCCACGCGTGACATCCTTGAATTGCTTGCCTTCAAATTCACCCAGGTGGGTAACCAGCCAGTCGTCAATCCGATCGCTGAGCAGCAGGACTTCAATGCCACGCTTTTTCAGGCCCTCCAACTGTGGGCTGTTGCGCGCAACCTGATGGCTGTCAGCCACGATATAGTAGATAAACTCCTGGCCCTCAGGCATGCGTGACAGGTAATCGGCCAGGGATTGGTCCTGGGTAGCATCATCGCCATGGGTGGTGGCGAAGCGCAGCAGGCCGGCGACGGCTTGGGCATTGGACGGATCTTCAACCGGCCCTTCTTTCAGCACCTGCCCGAATTCGTTCCAGAACTCCTGGTAGGTCTTGCCTCCTTCCGCAGCCAGCTTGCCCAGCATATCCAGCGCTCTCTTGGTCAGCGCGCCACGGATCGAGTCGACCATGGGATTGCTCTGCAGCAGTTCCCGGGAAACGTTAAGGGGCAGGTCATTGCTGTCAATAATTCCGCGCAGAAAACGCAGGTACAAGGGCAGGAACTGCTCGGCATGGTCCATGATAAAGACCCTTTGCACATACAGTTTCAGACCCCTGGGGGACTCCCGATTCCACAGGTCGAAAGGGGCGTGGGAGGGAAGGTACAGCAAACTCGTGTATTCGCGCTTGCCCTCCACCCGATTATGACTCCAGCTCAGCGCATCCTGGACATCGTGCGAGATGTGCTTGTAAAACTCCTGGTATTCCTCGTCTGCAATTTCGCTGCGGCTGCGGGTCCAAAGGGCAGTAGCAGTATTTACCGCCTCAAACTCACCCTGCTCCCCACCTTCCTTGCGCATGAGGACCGGGAATGCAATGTGGTCAGAATACTTCCGCACCAGGGCGCGCAAGCGATAACCGTTGGCGAACTCCTTTTCCTCATCTTTCAAGTGCAGAACCACTTCGGTGCCGCGAGCATCACGCTCAAGCGGACCAATCGTGAACTCACCCTGGCCATCGGACTCCCAGGTCACACCCTCCCCGGTCGTCGCGCTGCGTGTGTTAACCGTTACTCTATCGGCAACGATAAACGAGGAATAGAAGCCCACGCCGAATTGACCAATCAGCTGTGCATCTTTCTTGCGGTCGCCGGTCAGTGCCTGTAGAAATTCTCCGGTGCCGGACTTGGCAATCGTCCCCAGGTTGCTAATGAGCTCTTCACGGGTCATGCCAATGCCATTATCGCGTACCGTGATCGTCCCCGCCCCGGCATCGTATTCCACTTGCACCTGCAGCTCGGTTTCCTGGCCCAGCAGCTGGGGCTGTTCCAGGGCAACAAAGCGCAATTTATCCAGGGCATCTGATGCGTTGGAAATTAGCTCCCTGAGAAATATCTCCTTATTGCTATACAGAGAATGAATCATCAGCTGCAGCAATTGCTTTACCTCGGCCTGAAAACCAAGGGTCTGGGTTTTTTCTGTCATAGCCTTCCGTCTGCCTAATTAATTAACACGGGAAGGCAAAAGATGGGGCCGGCACTGCAAAAATCAAGCCCGCTGACTCAAAGGACGCGGGCCGAAATATTCAAGCAGCAGAGTGTAGTACCTGGGTTTTCAGGGCCTGGCCCTGGCAGGCCTGGCCGGTAGCGCCGGGAATCGGGACTGGGGTCAGCAGGGTCGACGTTAATCAGGCGTGGAATTCAATTACGCAGCGAGGGACGTAATTCAGCCAAGCGTTCCGCCTGTATTCGCTCCAGTTCCGCGTTGTGTGCAGCAATATTCATGGCCACGTCGACAGCGCACGCGATCCACTCCAGAGGGACCAGCGGTTCCTCATAATATTCGAAGCAGGCAACAGTGTTGGATTTGTGGTTCACGCTTGAATTTCCATGGTTCCGACAACACGAGTTGTAACTATAAGACTGCTGCTTTCGTGGAACCGTGAGCCTGATCACGCCTTGGCTAATTTCTTCTTATTTTTTGGGACTTTACATATTGCGCTGATTTGATTCGACTACTTGAATAGCGGCAATTAATTCCTTGCAGGCGGCGCCAAAATCAGCTCGATGGCAGCTTGCCCACGGAACCTGGGCGGCGGCGCCAGACACGGCATGCAGACGGCTTCAGGAGGACTCCGTCCATTCCTTGCGAATCTTCGCCGCCCAATCGCGGTAGCCCGACCAGGAATACAGGGAACCCAGTCCCTTGGTCTTCTGGCTTCGCGAACTGGCTACCCGGGCCAGCCAGTTTCGATAGGCCTCCCATTCCGCGTCTTCCTTGCGATCGCCCGCACCATGCTGAGCGTCCACCAAGGTCTTGCTGAATTTCCCTTGCATACCCGTTCCTCCTCAAATCTCCACGTCAGTTTGTCAAAGGTGAAGGTTGTGGCACAGGAACTGGTTCACAACTATAGAGCGCCTGGCCCATGCCCGAGTCTGTGTATTGCGGCCAGGGGACCCGGCCTCTGCGCTGTCCATCTCGGCCCGCCGGTGCACGGCGATTGGCGGCCCGAGCCCGAACTTTTTTGCCCACAATTCATACGCCCCGAAAGTTCAGGGGGGCCAGGGCAAACACAGAGGTCTCAAGCAAGCCGGTCGGCAGGGGAAATGCGGCCGAATCAGGCCAATATTTCGATCGGGGTCAGGAAGTCGGTCAGCATCCAGATTTCAACCATATCCGCGTTGCTTACCGCAACGCAGCCATTGGTCCAGTCATGGGTGTGGTAATAGGAAGGGGGCCGATCCATCTGGTTTGGCAGACCATGGATCATGATGTAGTTGCCCGGGTCAACCCCGTGTTCCCGGGCCCAGGCAAAGTCCTGGTCGTTGGGATAGGAAATGCGTATGGACAGGAAAAAGTCACTGTCAAAATTTCGCGTATCAAGATAGTAGCTACCCTCGGGAGTGCGGAAATCTCCCTCCCTTTGCTTGTGCCCGGTGGGCGACAATCCCAGGGAACAGTCGTAACTGCGCAGGATGGTTTCACCCCGGTACAGGTCAACCCGGCGCCGGGATTTTCGTACCACGACCCGGTCTGCCCGCTCGGCGGCTGAGGCCCTGGCAGGCATCAGAGCCGCACTCACCACGCCCGCAGCAAGTCCTCGCAACAGCGCGCGACGCTGCACGAGAGCGCCCGCGCCAGGTCTTCCTTTATCGCCTTCAGACATGTTCCACACCGATACCCAAGTCAATGCCCTCGCGAGCCTGAAACCTGCAAAACACGGCATAGTCCTTTATCCCGTGGCTTCCACGTGCCCACTGCCACGTCAAAATATACCGGTGTGACCATCGCCCCTGCAAGGGCGGGGGTCACAAAATTCTCAAAGACCCATGACCTCCGCACCCTGTTCAAAGACGATATCCACGGGAATGTTTGCCACGGTCAGCTTGTCCAGGTCTGCTTGCAAGGAAGGCCTGATTACCTCCAGTTCCTCCATCATCGCCGTCACGCCCTCGTAGTCACCGTCTCCCTGCAGGGTGAGAATGCGGGCCGACAATTCTGCCATAGCCTGCTCCATCGCGGCCTTGTCCACACGGTAACGCCCTGTTTCAGGATCGCGCAGGAACGCGCCCCGATCCTGAAAAAAGTTGAACCTCACCATGTTGGCCCGACCATGGGCACTGGATGCACCAAAGCGCACGGAACGGAAAATACTCGCGACGAAGGTCACATAATAGTCCATCAACTCGCCCTGGGTTATTTCTCCCTTCTCGAACAAGCTCTTGATCATGTAAAGACCCAGTACGTCCGCCTTGCCTTCCTCGACCGCCCCTGCCAGGTCGCGTAATGCGGTACGTACCAGACCCTTGCCGTTAACAGTGTTCTTGATACCCAGGCCATGGGCCACCTCATGGAACATGGTGTTGGCGAAGAACGCGTCAAAAACGACGTGCTGGCGTTGATCCGCTGCGATTAACTGGTCGGCAATAGGTACCAGGATGTTGTCAAACTTGGCCTGCATCGCATTCTTCAACTGCAGTCGCCGGGTGCCCTTGGCAAGTTGCACCTGCTCGTCATTGGGCAGGTTGATGGCGATGGTTTTTGATCCCGCGTTGCAATCGCCTGCGTAAAACACCACGTCATAGGCATTAAGGTCCGAATCCGTACCGGGCACCTCAGCCTTGTAGGCTTCCGGCACGGGCAGACCAAGCTGGAGTTCAGGCAGGAAAGAAGCGTAGCGAGCCAGGCGCTCGCTCCAGGCGACATCCTTGATCAGCACATAGGCCTCGAAACTGGCCTTGTAGCCGAACAACTTGTCCTCATAAGTTTCAATCGGCCCATACACCAGGTCCACGGTGTTCGACTTCATATCCATCCAGGCCATGTCGCTGTCCAGGTAGTCATCGCTGAGCAGGGCCTTTGCGCGCAGCCGCAAGTAGTTGGCAAAACCGGGATCCTCGGCCAGGTTAGCTGCCTGGTTAAGCAAGCCGGCGGCACGTCGCAGTTCTGTGGGAAACGCCTGGGAATACGGCACGACTTTCAAGCCGCCATCCGCGCCCCGTTCAAGGACGGTGTACTGACTGGCCTTACCCTCCAGGTCCGCCGCCTCGAATTCCTCCTTGGTCATATCCCGTGGATACAAATTGGCGCCCAGGGGTTTGTCTTCAATGCCATCGACAAAGGAACGATCGCCGGCAAGACGATCCCAGGGACCGTAGTTCATGACCGCAAGACGGCGGGTAGCTTCATTGTCTATGCTGTTCAGCAGGGCAGCCTTGTCACCCCAGGCCTGGCGCCAAAACAGATCATCCATGATCTGGGCAGCCTCAATCAGCAACTTGAGCATCTCCCGCTTGCCGGGGCTGAATTCGGAAATGTCAGTAGTAAGCCGGAAAGGTGCATAGATACTGACGCGCTGCTCCGCATATTGTTGCTTTTCAGTTAACACCGGGGCACTGGCTGGCGCCTCGACAGGCTGTTTCCCACAGGCAGCCAATACCAGCAAGGCGGAAACCGACAACGCGGCCATTCTGGTTCTCATGCATATCTCCCCAAGTCGTGACACCCCGGGAAGCGGGGCGAACATGTTCCCAATTGTAACGGATAGCCGGGTGAAAGTGCCCTGACTAGAGTTGCGGGGGACGCAGACGTTCCGCCCATAATCGCGTGGCGCCAATGACAGCCGCCGGCATAACCACAAAATTGACCACAGGAACCAGGGTCAGCAACAAGATGGCTGTACCGAACCCAAGCGCCAGTGGTCTGTGCTCGGCCAGCAGCGTACGCTGCCTGCCCAGGCGTACGGCATGATTGGACATTGGATAGTCCAGGTACTCGAGCGCCAGTACCCAGGCCCCGAAGGCCCACCACAACAGTGGCGCAAGAGCATTGATTCCAGGAATCAGGAACAGCAGCAACAAGGGGATCACCCAGACCAATACGTACATCAATTTTCGTATCTCAATCCAGGGAGCACGCACCACCTCTTTCCATAGCGGACCGCTATAGGGCAAGACGGTGCCCGGATACAGGTGCAACTCCGCTTTCTCTGACAGCAGACCGTTGAAGGGAGAGCCCAGCAGATTGGCCACCACCGTAAACAGGTAGAACACCATCAACAGCACGGTAACGATAAACATGGGCCAGAGCAGCCAGTTCAGAAAGCCCAACCAATCCGGCAACCAGGAAAATATGCTATCCAGCCAGGTCGAAAACAGTTCCGCCGCACCCCAGATGACCACGGCGAACAGCAGCACATTGATCAGTAGCGGTATAACCACGAAACGTCGAAGCACCGGGTTGCCAACCTCCCGCAGCCCGCCCAGGGCGTAGAAAAACCCGCGCGAAAAATCCTGTATCACCGACCATCCCCGCCAGCCAGCACCGAGCGCTTACCCAGTGGAGCCAAGGAAACCCTGGCCAGCTTGAAATGGGCCAGGCCAAAGGGAATACCTATAATCGTGATGCAGTGAAAGACACCCCAGAGCACGTGCAATATCGCCAGCCAAATCCCCGCCAGCAGAAACCACAGCAGGTTGGCAAAGCCGGTGCCCGTGATGCGCTCCTGGCCCAAGTGTTCCGCCTCGACCAGTTGGTTGCCAAAGGGCAGCAGGGAGAATATAGCGATGCGAAATGCCGCAATGCCAAAGGGAATCCCCACTACGCTGACGCACAACAGTAGTCCGGCCAGACCCCAGAACAGGAAGCAGGCCACGCCGCTACCCCAAACCAGCCAGATTACGTTTCCCAGTAGCGCCCAAGGTCCCATACCCACTTCTCCTGCTAATGGTCACTGACCATAACCACACCCACGCAAGCCTGGTTCGCCGAACCCATCTGCGGTTCCAGCCTGTAACTCTCACCAGCCTCGACCACCGCTTGCAGATGAACACGGTGGCGGTCCCCACTTGATGAGACAACACAATCAACAACCAGTTCATGTTCACCGGGTAGAACCTCGACCGAGGCCTGGGTGTCGCCCATGGCCACACCGTCCACGCTGCGTATAAAGGTCGCCACGGGTGCCAGGCGGAACTTCGGGTCACCCTTTATCAGCGCAACCTCGGTCGCCGGTCTTGCTGATCCCTCGTAGGCTTGTTGCGTGGAGCAGGCCAGCAGGGTGGCGCAAAGACACATAGCAACTGCCAGACGAATGTGGATCATGGTTGTGTCTCCGGGGGCAACATGCCGCTTTCGGCTACTATAACGGTGTGAGCACCAAGACAGGAAACCAGAACATGAAAAACGTACTGATAACCGGCGCCAATCGGGGCATTGGACTGGAACTATGCCGACAGCTATCTGCTCGCGGAGACAGGGTCATTGCCGTGGTGCGTAAAAGCTCTCCTGAGCTGGAGAAACTTGGCTGCCGGGTCTTGTCCGGGTGCGATCTCGCCCGGCCCGAAGACCTGGCAAAGCTGGCAATCGACCTGGGTACGCAAAAGCTGCATAGGGTTATCAGCAACGCCGGTATTCTCAGCAACCAGGTTCTGGGAAAAATCGACGGGCCGGCCATAGAGCAAATACTGGATCAGTTCAAGATCAACGCCCTTGGCCCCGTGCTGCTGGCCCAGGCACTGCGAGCCCACATGGTTCGTGGTTCCTGTCTCGCCATCCTTACCAGCCGCATGGGTTCAATTGCCGACAATACCTCCGGTGGCAGCTACGGCTACCGCATGTCCAAGGCCGCTGCCAACGCGGCAGGGGTGTCACTGGCCAGGGACCTGGAAAAAGACGGGATCACCGTATTAATTCTTCATCCCGGCTACGTACGCACGGACATGACCGGGCACAGCGGCCTGGTAGAGGCGGATGAATCGGCGCGAGGCTTGATTGCCAGGATGGATACACTGGGTCCGGAAGCCAGTGGCAGTTTCCACCATGCCAACGGTGACGTGCTGCCCTGGTGATTGGCGCCGAGGTACCGAAGGATTCACCGGGGAGATGGGTGACCGATAAATTCGGTGCCCGACCGGTCAAGCCGGTTTATCGCGGTCCCTTGCGAACTCACCCTGGCTGCCTGACAAAAAAATAGCGCGGCCGGGAGGCCGCGCTACATCTACCACTTCGATTTATTGCCAGGAGGCAGGCACTAGCCGCACTTGCTGTCGCCACAGCTAAGGCAGGTCATGCAGCCATCCAGCATGATCACGGCCGCGGTGGAGCACTTGCCACACAATTGGGCACCCTCCGGGTATTCGCTATCGGCGAAGGCGTCCTGCTGTTGTCTGGAGGCCTCATATTCGGCCCGTTTCTCAGTCACCAGCTTGAGTTGATGCTCATCCAGCGGCTGGTTTTTTATCAAACCGATAAAGATCATGTGCTTTTCAATAATATGACCCAGCTCGGCAATAATCGACGGCATGAACTTGCCACCCGGCTGCCAATAGCCACCGCGCGGGTCAAACACCGCCTTCAGTTCCTCGACCAGAAAAGTCGAGTCGCCACCTTTGCGAAACACCGCCGAAATAATCCGGGTCAGTGCCACGATCCACTGATAGTGGTCAAGATTTTTGGAATTGATAAATATTTCAAACGGACGACGATTCTCGTACGGTGTTCCTTCATTCAGCAAAATGTCATTGATGGTTACGTACATTGCATGGTCGGCAACTGGCGGCTTGACCTTGTAGGTCGAGCCGATAAGCACTTCCGGACGCTCGAGCTTCTCGTGCATCCGAATGACATTACCTTCGCTGGAAGCCTCCTTGCTCTCGACTTTGGATTTCGGCTCCTCGGGCTTCTCTACTTTGTAGCCAACGATCTTGTGTTCGATCTTGATTGTCATGTTCTACCGTCTCTCTGGTTCTGTCGACCCGTAAGCAAGTATCTGCCTAGCGGGAAATTATCTGGGCGCGGCGGGTAATTTTCTTCGGCCTCGCCACTTTCTCCTGGGAAACCTTGCCTTGCGGTCTGCTCAGTGCACTGCTCCAGCGGGTGGCGGTTTCCTCGACCATATAGGACGCACCGGTGGTACGTCTTTTCCATTTCTTCTCTAACAACGACATGCACGTTCCCTGTTCTTTCATCAACCCCGAATTTCCAGAATCTCTGCGTTTCTAGAACTTCCCGTAGTAGCCCTCTTTGATCGCATCGAACAAATTGGCAGCAGTATGGGTTTCGCCGTCGTACTCCACTTCTTCATCGCCCCTGAGCTTGAGCTCGGTGCCATCCTCCAGGGTGAATACATACGTGGTGTTCTTCAGGTCATCCGCCTTGACCAAGACCCCCTGAAAGGCCTCGGGATTGAAGCGGAAGGTGGTGCAGCCCTTTAGTCCCTGCTCATAGGCATACATGTAGATGTTCTTGAAGTCCTCATAGGGGAACGAGGTGGGGACATTCGCGGTCTTGGAAATCGAGGAGTCCACCCACTTCTGCGCCGCGGCCTGGATATCCACGTGCTGGGTCGGGTTGACATCATCCGCGGTGATGAAATATTCAGGCAGCCGGTTTTTCTCTTCCTCGGAATCCGGTGCCGCATGCAAGTTCACCAATTCCCGGTAGGCCAACATTTCGAAGGAGAAAACATCCACCTTCTCCTTGGTCTTGCGTCCCTCACGAATCACGTTCCGGAAATAATGGTGTGCAAAACTGGGCTCGATTCCATTACTTGCGTTATTCGCCAGCGACAGGGAAATCGTACCGGTAGGCGCAATCGAACTGTGGTGAGTAAAACGCCCACCGACCTCGGCCAATTCCCTGACCAGTTCGGGAGCCTGCTCAGCCACGCGCTGCATGTAGCGACTGTAGCGGGCGTGCAGTATGCGGCCAGGCAACTTATCGCCCGCCCTGATGCCATCCGCTTTCATCTCGGGGCGCTTGCGCAACATTTCACCCGTGACCACGAACTCTTCGTTCATGATGGGGGCCGGTCCCTTCTCGCGAGCCAGTTCCAGGGCAGCCTCCCACCCGGCCAGCGCCATTTCACGGGCAACCTGCTCGGTAAAAGCCACCGATTCAGCACTACCGTACTTCATGGTCATCATGGTCACGGTGGAGCCCAGGCCCAGAAATCCCATACCGTGCCTACGCTTGTTGGTAATTTCGTCACGCTGACGGCCCAGGGGAAGACCATTGATTTCGACCACGTTGTCCAGCATGCGGGTGAATACCTTGACTACCTTGCGGTATTCCTCCCAGTCAAAGTAGGCATCCTTGGTGAACGGATGGACCACAAAGCGAGTCAGGTTCACTGAACCCAACAGGCAGGACCCATAAGGCGGCAAGGGCTGCTCGCCACAGGGATTGGTGGCACGAATGGTTTCGCACCACCAGTTATTGTTCATCTCATTGACCTTGTCGATCAACACGAAACCGGGTTCCGCGTAATCGTAAGTCGAGGACATGATGACATCCCAGATTCTGCGTGCCTGAACTGTCTTGTAAACCTTGCAGGCCACCAGTCCATCGTCGTTCACGATGTAGGACTTGTCATGATTAGGCCATTCACGCCAGATCACGCTGTGCGGATCATCCAGATCCAGACCGTCTTCCTCTGCCTCGCTCGCGCTTACCGGGAATGCCAGACGCCATTCGGTATCGTTTTTCACCGCCTTCATGAATCCGTCGGTCACCAGCAGCGACAGGTTAAACTGGCGCAGGCGTCCATCTTCTCGCTTGGCGCGTATGAAATCGATGGCATCGGGATGCCCGACATCAAAAGTGCCCATCTGGGCGCCACGACGGCCGCCGGCAGAGGACACCGTAAAACACATCTTGTCGTAAATATCCATGAAGGAAAGCGGACCGGATGTATAGGCGCCGGCACCGGAGACATAGGCGCCCCGCGGGCGCAGGGTGGAGAACTCGTAGCCGATGCCACAACCCGCCTTGAGCGTCAAACCCGCCTCGTGAACCTTTTCGAGAATGTCATGCATGGAATCGCGGATCGTTCCAGAAACCGTGCAATTGATGGTCGAGGTTGCCGGTTTGTGCTCCTGGGCACCGGCATTGGATATGATTCGTCCAGCCGGTATTGCACCCTGGCTTAATGCCCAGACAAAACGCGTGTACCACTCCTCCCTTTTCTCGGGCGTCTCTACATCCGCCAGAGCACGGGCAACCCGCTCATAGGTATCGGCCAGCGTCTTGTCTACGTTTTTTCCGTCCTTGGACTTGAGACGGTATTTCTTGTCCCAGATGTCCAGAGAGGCCGGTTGGAAAGAGATGTCTGACACCTCGCTCGTTACCAATTCTTCAGCGGTTTTCATTACAGCCAGACGCCCCCCGGAAATACATACTGTGTTTTTTTCATGTCCCCAGTCCCTTCATGCTCGGTCATTTTTTTTAGTGCAGGGGAGATCACTGCCCCTGAGAGGCCTGTTTATACGGTCCTCGAATCTGAAAACACAAGATGTTGTGTTCGGACCAAAAGATTATTCCCAGACAGCACGGATGTCAAGACTAACTTACAAAATAATTACCTAGACTTAGTTCAATAAAAACATGGGTTTATCGATTTTTCTTCAATTTCCTCTTGAATTTATTTGATTCTAGCCCTGAAACCGGTGATACAACATATTGTGTTCACCGCTTATCCACAATTGGCTCACAATTTATCCACCGGAGCAAGATTCGGAAGTGAACTCAGCTATTGAAAAATCGCAGTTTGCGCCCACAATGACAGTGGGCCCTGCAATCCCCGGGGTAGATTTTTTCTGACCAAAACGAGGGTTGCCTCAAGGGGCTGAACTGGTCAGATTGGGTAGGTATCAGACCCGCTCGAGGGTCTGACAAAACGAATACGAGGCTCGAAAACTTCATGAATAACAAATTTTGCGCCCCGCTGGTCGCGATTATGCTGATCGGCTTCAACAGCCTTGCGATCGGCGCCTTGCCGGCCATGGTGGATGAGCAGGCAGTTCCGACACTGGCGCCACTTATCGAGAAAGTATCGCCGGCAGTGGTCAATATCGCGGTAATGGGTCAGGCGGGGCCTACCCATCCGCTATGCAGGGATCCATTTTTCAGTCAATTCCCACAGTGCCAGGATCGCGAATTCCAGGGCGGCGGGTCCGGGGTCATCGTCGATGCTGACAAAGGCTACATTCTGACCAATCATCATGTCGTGGAGCGCGCGGACCGAATCCGCATCACCTTGCTCGACAAGCGCACCCTGGAGGCAACGGTGCTGGGAACCGACCCGCTATCGGACATTGCGGTGCTCAAAGTTGAGCCCAAAGATCTGCATGAATTGCCCATCGCCGACTCCAGTGCGGCCCGTGTAGGAGATTTCGTGGTGGCCATAGGCAACCCCTTCGGCCTTCAGCACACAGTGACCTCCGGCATTGTCAGTGCCCTCGGGCGATCAGGGCTGAACGCGGAAAATTATGAAGACTTCATCCAGACAGACGCGGCTATAAACATGGGTAACTCGGGCGGCGCGCTGATCAATCTGAAGGGGGAATTGCTCGGCATCAACTCGGCCATTATTTCCAATTCCGGGGGCAGCGTCGGTATAGGCTTTGCCATCCCCTCCAATATGGCCCGTAACGTGATGAATCAAATCCTGGAGCACGGAGAGGTGCGCAGGGGGCTGCTGGGTGTGAGCGTGCAGAGCATTGATCCCGACTTGGCGGAGAACCTGGGGCTCGAAACCACTGGCGGCGCCCTGGTGTCCCAGGTTATGCCTGATTCGGCGGCCGAAAGGGCCGGTATCGAACCCGGTGATGTGGTGCTGGCGATTGACGGCGAGACCATCACGGATGCGGCCTCCCTGCGCTTGCGGGTGGGCATGCATGGTGCTGGCGAATCGGTAAAAATCCTGTTGTTGCGCGATGGCGAGAAAATGACGGTGAAAGCCAGCCTGGGGGAGGCTTCGGCCGGACCCGTCAGCGCGCAGGATATGCATCCTGGCCTGGAAGGTGCCAGCTTCCAGACCGTGAACACTTCCAGCCCTGACTATGACGGTGTACCAGGCGTATTGGTCAGCGACGTCGAGCAGGGCAGCCCGGCTTTTGCCAATGGCCTGCGCAGCAATGATCTGATTCTGAGGGTAAATCGGCAGCGCGTTGGTTCAACCGAAGAATTGGCTGACGCAGCCAGGGAGGCCAGTTCTCTGTTACTGCAGTTACGGCGTGGCGAACGGAGCATCGTACTGGTAGTGCGCTAGCGCAAGCTGGCCGCCGCACAGAGAAGCCCGGCCTCGGCCGGGCTTTTTTGTTGCCCTAGTAAAAACTGCGCCAGAACATCCGCGCGCCAACAAACAACAGCAGCACCGCAAACGCTCTGCGCAAGCGCTCTACCGGCAAAGTATGGGCAAAATGCGCTCCCAACGGCGCGGTCAGCACACTGCCCAGGGTGATGCCCGCGACTGCCGGCCAGTAAATGTAGCCGGTTGACCCCGTCGGCAGATCGGCAGTTCCCAGACCCGCCAGCAGAAAGCCGGTGGCCGAAGCGAGAGCGACCGGCAGAGTGCAGGCGGCAGAGGTTGCCACCGAATTTCGAATGTCCACGCCACGCCACAGCAAGAACGGGTTGGTCACCGCACCGCCACCGATACCGGTCAGGGCGGAGACCGTACCAATAACCACTCCCGCCACCAAATGACCCGGCCAGCCCGGCAGCCTGCCGCCAGCCTCGGGCCTTTTGCCGATCACCAGGTAAAGGGAAATGGTCACGACAAACAACCCAAACACGCCGGTTAACGCGCTATTGCTTACCGCATCGGCGATTACTGCCCCCAGAAACCCTCCAAAAATTATTCCAGGAACCAGCCGAAACACCGTGGGCCAGAGTACTGCGCCCCTGCGATGGTGCGCCAGCAGGGAAGAAACAGACGTGAAAATAATCGTTCCCAGTGAGGTGCCAATCGCCAGGTGCATGCGATTATCAGGCGCCATGTCGTAGTAGCCGAAAATCAGCATCAGGACTGGCACAATGACCAGTCCGCCACCGATCCCGAACATTCCGGCGAGTACCCCGGCAAACAGACCCAGGACGGGGAAGCTCAACAGCATTAGCCAGTCCATTAATGTGCTCTCCCTGGGTCGCGACGTTTGCCAGTTGTCGATTCTGACAGGTCCTCGCACTAAGGTAACGAGTGATTTAAGCTAGCACCCCATGCGTCGTCTTTTACTAATAAGCTTACTTTGGTTTTGCACCTGGCAATTCGCTGCTGCCGAGCAACCATCGCTGCAGACCCAGAGAACATCATTCATCCGCGCCCTGCAGGCCGCCGAGAGCGGCAACTGGTCGGGCGTGGAACCCGAACTGACTACCCTGCAGGGTTATCCACTGCTGGACGACCTGCGCGGAGCATGGCTGGCAGCGGGTGCGCGACACCTGCCGGAAAAGGATATTGTCGAATATTTGCAGGCCCATCCCTCGCTGTACGCCTCGGCGCGATTGCGTTTGCGCTGGACCAATCGTCTGTATCGGGAAAAGCGCTGGCAGAATTTCCTCGACCAATACAACGAATTCTACGCAGCTGGCAATGATGCGGCCATGCAATGCCAGGCGCTGCTGGCACACCGTCAGGTCAATGATGAGCCCGCCCTGCGCGAACATGCCCTGGAACTTTGGCTGGTAGGTCATAGCCAGCCCCGTGAATGCGACCCGGTATTTGCTTGGCTCGCCGAATCACAGGTACTAACCAGCCTGCGCTACCGTGAGAGGCTGCAACTTGCCCTGGCGGAAGACAACTTCCAGCTCGCGAACTATTTGGCCGGATTCCTGACCGATTCGGACCGCGCGCTGGTGGATCTGTACCGTCGGGTCATCACCAATCCGGATACCGAACTTGCAAGGCAAAACTTCAGAGATACCGAACGTGCCCGACTATTGATACTGGACGGCCTTGAGCAACTGGCGAGGCGCGACCCGGACCGTGCCTTCAAGTTGTGGCACAAGCAATTCAGCTCTGACTTCAGCTTTACCCGCGAACAAAAACTGTCTATGCAAAGGACCATCGCCTTCTGGTCTGCGCAAAGTCTGCAGCCCAACAGCCTGAAACGGATGGCCAGGCTACCTGCCGCAGCCCGCGACCCCGACAGCCTGGCCTGGTGGGCACGGGCCGCCTTGTACCTGGGTGACTGGGAACACGTCAGTCTGGCGATCAATGCCATGCCGGACAGGATGGCCGCGGAGGACGTTTGGCAGTACTGGGCAGCGAGAGCCAAGCTGGCACAGGGCGACCCGGATTCGGCCCGGCAAATCCTGCTTTACCTGTCCGGGAAACGTGGCTATTACGGTTTCCTGGCCGCCGACAGACTTTCCCTTCCCTACGCCTTTGGCAACCGCGAAACACTCGCCGACGAACCAGTGCTGGCAAAGCTAGCTGCGCGACCAGAGTTGATCCGGGCCGGAGAATGGTTCGCCATAGGTCTGGATTCTCGCGGGAGGCAGGAATGGGACGCAGTGATCGCGCAACTGGATGCGCCATGGCAGATTCAGGCTTCTATCCTGGCTCATCGCCTGGGCTGGCATTCCCGTGCCATCACCATTGCCGCGCAGCAGCAGCTGTTTGACGACCTGACCCTGCGTTACCCACCCGCCTACATCGATATGTTTCAGAATTCGGCTGGATTGGCCGGCATAGATACGGCCTGGGCGATGGGCATCGCCCGCAGCGAAAGCCTGTTCATGCCAGATGTAAAATCCAGCGCCGGCGCATTGGGTCTGATGCAGCTGATGCCAGCGACGGGAGCGTCCACTGCACGGGAATTCCGCATCCCCTACCGCAGCAGCGACAGCTTGCTGGACCCGCAAACCAATATCCTGCTTGGCACCCGCTACCTGGGCAAGATGCAGTCTATCTTTGGTAACCACCAGGTGCTGTCTACTGCCGCCTACAACGCGGGTCCCAGCCGGATCAGCAGTTGGTTGCCGGTCGGCGACGAAATTGCCGCCGAGCTCTGGATTGAGACCCTGCCATATCGCGAAACTCGCAAGTACGTGCGCAGGGTCCTGGAAAGCCAGATAATTTTTGCCTGGAGCCTGGGTCAACCAGAGTTGCGATTAAGAGACCTGCTTGCTCCGGTTCCCTCGGCCCTGCAACTGCAAGCCCAACTGGTTCCAGCGCCTGCATATGACAGCGTCACCCGCTGACATGCGAGACCGGCGCTGTGCCCCGCCTGCCTGACATCCGGTCCTGCCTGAACGTATAATCCGTCACTGCAGTCCGCGCCTGATGAAAGGGCCGACATCGATCTTCCCCGCATAGTCAAAAATCGGAACAGTATGAGCAAACACACCATTTGCATCCTGGGCGGCACCGGATTCGTAGGTCACAACCTGGTGTCTCGACTCGCCCAGGACGGTCACCACCTGATACTGCCCTCGCGCAACCGGGAACGTAACCGCGACTTGCTGGTGCTGCCCATGGTTTCCGAGATTACCGCGGACATACACGATCCGCTGGTGCTGGAGTCACTATTCCGGGATATCGATATCGTGATCAACCTGGTGGGAATTCTCAATGAGTCCCGGGGCCGGGATAAGTCCTTTGCCAGTGCGCACAGCGAACTGGCAAAGAAAGTAGTGGCGGCCTGTCAGAAAACGGGAGTGAAGCGCCTGCTGCATATGAGCTCTTTGAAGGCGGATGCTGAAAAGGGCCCCAGCATATACTTGCGCAGCAAAGGCGAGGCGGAGAAGGCGGTGCGCAACGCCGGGCCTGATTTGCACTGGACGATTTTCCAACCCTCTGTGATTTTTGGACCGGGCGATTCATTCACCAACCGTTTCGCCTCTCTGCTGCGAGTGATTCCAGTAGCCTTTCCCCTCGCTTGTCCGAATGCCAGGTTTGCGCCGGTGTACATCGGTGATGTGTGTGAAGCATTCCGACGCTGTCTGAACAACCCGCGCACCCATGGAAAGAGCTTCCAGCTGTGCGGTCCACAGATTTATTCACTGCGTGAGTTGGTGAGCTACATAGGCAAGCTGATAGGCGTGAAGAGCAGAATTATCGGCTTGCCCGACGGTCTGGCCAGGACCCAGGCGCGAATGATGGAGCTGGTTCCTGGCAAGCCCTTCAGCATGGACAACTACCGCTCCCTGAGCCTCAACAGTATTTGCGATAACAATGGCCTGCTGCGCCTGGGAATCACGCCAACGTCACTGGACGTGATCGCGCCCCAGTACCTGGAAAAAGACAGCATTCAGGCTGACCTGGATCAATACCGCAAGCATGCCGGTAGAGAAAAATAGCAGCCTTTCCGACCGACTGAAGCTCAACCCCAACGACCTGCAGGCCGGCGTGAACATGGTGCAGGGTATCGGCCTGAGGCTACAATGCCCGTATGCAAACGTACCTGGTAGGCGGCGCTGTGCGCGATCAATTGCTCGGGCTCCCGGTAAAGGAGCGTGACTGGGTTGTCGTGGGTGGCAGCGTGCAACAGATGCTGGACCAGGGCTTTCGCAAGGTCGGTAAGGACTTTCCGGTGTTCCTGCATCCGGTCTCAGGCGAGGAATATGCCCTGGCCAGGACCGAGAGGAAAAAAGGACCGGGTTATTACGGATTTGACGTGCACGCTGCAGCGGATGTCACGCTAGAGCAGGACCTCCTGCGTCGTGATCTCACCATCAACGCCATTGCCCAGGATGAAAACCAGCTGCTGACCGATCCCTACGGTGGTCAGCGGGACCTGGAGCAAAGGCTGCTGCGACACGTGTCACCGGCTTTCTCAGAAGACCCACTGCGGGTATTGCGGGTCGCGCGCTTCCTGGCTCGCCTGGCGCCGCTCGGCTTCCGGATTGCTCCGGAGACCAGTCAATTGATGAGTGATCTGGCGGCCAGCGGAGAACTGGAGAACCTTGTACCTGAGCGGGTCTGGCAAGAAACCGAGACCGCGCTGGGCGAAGCCCAACCGCAGCTGTATTTTCAGGCACTGCGAGATTGCGGCGCTTTGCGCCATCTTTTCCCGGAGCTGGATGCCCTTTACGGCATTCCCCAACCCGCCAGGTGGCATCCGGAAGTCGACACCGGTTTGCACAGTCTGATGGTACTGGCCCAGGCAGCGAAATTATCTGATGACCCCTGTGTTCGCTTTGCCGCGCTGGTGCATGACCTGGGCAAGGCCGCGACACCCCGTGATTTGTGGCCCAGCCATCCAGGTCACGAAAGACGCAGCGTACAACTCATTCTGGCCATGGTGCAGCGTCTGAAAATACCCAACCAATACCGGGATCTGGCGGTAAAGGTGGCCGAGCTGCACGGCAAGTGTCACAACATTGCGGAGCTGCGCGACAGCACCGTGCTGGCAATGCTGGAAGCACTGGATAGCTTCCGCAGACCGCGCATGCTGGAGGATTTTCTGCTGGCCTGCGAGGCGGATGCCCGCGGTCGCACCGACAGGGAGGACGAACCCTACCCCCAGGCCGAGCTCCTGCGTCAGGCCCACCAGGCAGCCGCCAGCGTTAACGCGGGCGACCAGGACCTGGCAGGACTGACCGGGGAACAAATCGGCGCATTGCTCAGGCAAGAACGCTTGCGTGCCATTGCCCGTCAGCGCCTGGCCTCAGAAAACTCCGACTAGCCACTCAGGCTATCTCTATCGCCTTGTACCTGGACGCGTAGTACAACACCGGGATAAGCACCAGGGTCAGCAGGGTCGATACCAGGATGCCGAAGATCAGTGAGATCGCCAGGCCATTGAATATCGGGTCGTCAAGGATAAAGAACGCACCCATCATGGCCGCCAGACCGGTTAACACAATGGGCTTCGCGCGCACCGCAGCGGCCCGAATAATGGCCTCCTGGAAAGCCACGCCCCGAGCGTATTCATGATCAATGAAATCCACCAGCAGGATGGAGTTACGCACGATAATTCCTGCCAGGGCGATCATGCCGATCATCGACGTGGCCGTGTATTGTGCGCCTAACAAGGCATGCCCGGGCATGACCCCTATAATGGTCAGGGGAATAGGTGCCATGATAATCAGGGGTACCGAGTAGGACTTGAACTGCACTACCACCAGCAGGTAGATCAGCACCAGACCCACCGAGTAAGCCAGGCCCATGTCACGAAACGTCTCGTAAGTAATCTGCCACTCGCCGTCCCACTTCAGGCTGTAGTAATACTGATCGTCAGGTTGCGAAATGTAGCGTTGTTCAAGTTCCACACCACCGGTTTTTTGTTCGGCGAGGGCAGACGCAATATCCATCATCCCGTACAGCGGACTATCCAGCTTGCCGGCCATATCACCGGTGACAAAGACCACCGGGAGCAAGTCCTTGTGATAGATGGTTTTCTCCCAGCTGTCCTCGTGAACGCTCACCACTTCCGATAGGGCCACCAGCTGGCCACTGCGAGCCGGCACCTGCAACATCAACAAGCTGTCCAGCGTTGCCTTGTCGGCCACCGCCATTTCCAGACGCACGGGGATGGGATATTTCTCCGTACCCTGATGTATGTAGCTGGCATCCTGCCCGCTCAGGGCAACCGTCAGCACATCCGCCACCTGGGCCTGGCTTACACCCAGCAGGGCTGCCTTGTTCCGGTCCACCTCTATGACCAGGCGCCTCGAGTCGGATTCCACACTGTCATCCACATCCACGATATCCGGCGTACTGGCAAACAGCTCACGCACGGACCCGGCCAACGCCATCTGTCCCGCGTAATCCGGACCGTAAATCTCGGCCACCAGGGGAGCCTGCACCGGCGGCCCAGGCGGCACTTCCACCACCTTCACCGAGGCAGAGTACTTCCGCCCTATCTCCACCAGCGGCGCCCGCACAGCGAGGGCAATCTGGTGACTGGAACGCGAGCGGTGATGCTTGTCCTGGAGATTGACCTGGATGTCACCTACATTGGCGCCTTCGCGCAGGTAATACTGACGCACCAGGCCGTTGAAATTAATTGGCGAGGCGGTACCGGCATAGGCCTGGAAGTCAGTCACCTCAGGCACGCTGCGCAGGTATTCACTCAGCTCATCCAGCACTCGGGAGGTTTGCTCTAGCGATACGCCTTCGGGCATATCCACTATCACCTGGAATTCGGACTTGTTATCAAAGGGCAGCATCTTCATGACGACCAGCTTGACCGCGGCAAGACCCACCGCCACGGCAATGGCCAGCACGACACCGATGAACAGGCGCTTGCGGGTTGCGGCCCCCTCCTTGCCCCTTAGCAAGGGAGTCATCACCTTCCTGAACAACGCATCCAGCTTTTGTTGCAGCCTGTCTTCCTTGTGCTCACCCGCGTGGCCAGCACTGAGTATGTGATTACTTAACCAGGGAGTCACGGTGAGCGCCACCGCCAATGACAGCAGCATACCGGCGCTGGCGTTGATGGGGATCGGGCTCATGTACGGACCCATCAAACCGGAAACAAATGCCATCGGAAGTAGTGCGGCTATCACGGTAAAGGTAGCCAGGATAGTTGGACCACCCACCTCGTCCACCGCCGGCGGTATCGCCGCCCGCAGGCTTTCCGCCCCCAGCATCATGTGCCGATGAGTGTTCTCCACAACCACAATGGCATCGTCCACCAGGATACCGATGGAGAATATCAGTGCGAATAGGGATACCCGGTTGATAGTGAAACCCCAGGCCCAGGATGCAAACAGGGTCAGCGCCAGGGTCAGGACGACCGCG
>JAPHSC010000097.1 GCA_026193125.1 Gammaproteobacteria bacterium | reverse complement strand
GTATCTTTTTGTCGGATCACTAAACCTGGACCCGCGCTCGATCGACATCAACGCGGAGATGGGACTCCTGATTGATGCGCCCGAGCTGGTGGAAGACATGGCCCTGGTCGTGGAGAAACGATTGGCCACGGCGGCCTACAGACTCGCCCTGGACGACAGGGACAAGCTGGAGTGGCATGCCAACATCAATGGCGAAGAAGTCGTTGAAACCAAAGATCCATTGACCAGCCATTGGCTTCGATTCAAGGCCTGGTTCATGAAAATTGCACCCGAGAGTCAGCTCTAGCCTCGGTGTACCCGGGCCGCAAAGAACGCTGGCGGCCCCGCGTTCATTCGGGCTGGCCAAGAATTTCAGCGTGGTGACGCAGGTGGTCCTCAATGAAACTCGCGATGAAGTAATAGCCATGGTCATAGCCTGCGTGCCTGCGCAGGGTCAGCCCCAGCCCCGACTGTCGGCAGGCCGCTTCAAGACTCTCCGGATACAACTGCAGGTCCAGGAATTGATCCGCTTCGCCCTGATCCACCAGCAGTCGACTGCGCTCGGGCCCATCCACCAGGTTGGAAGCGATCACCGAGGCATCGTAGGCGTCCCACGAGGAGCGATTGTCCCCCAAATAATTGGCAAAAGCCTTCTGGCCCCAGGGGCAAAGCGAGGGGGCGCAGATCGGCGCAAAGGCCGAGATCGAGCCATATAGATCTGGATGCTTCAGGCCGATGGTCAGCGCACCATGCCCCCCCATGGAGTGACCAAAAATGCCCTGGCGGGAAGAATCCAGCGGAAAGGACGTTAGCGCCAGCTCCCGCAGCTCGCCGGTGATGTAACTGTACATTCGATAATGATCGCGCCAGGGTGGCCGGGTAGCGTCAATATAAAAGCCGGCGCCCGAGCCGAAATCCCAATCGTCGTCCTCTCCAGGCAGATCCAGGCCCCTGGGGCTGGTGTCGGGTCCCAGCAAGGCTATACCCAGCTCTGCCGCCACCCGCTGGGCCCCGGCTTTGATCGCGAAGGTCTCCTCGGTACATGTCAGGCCCGCCAGGTAGGTAAGCGCCGCAACCTTGCCATGCGCTGCCGCCGGGGGCAGGTAGAGGGAGAAACGCATGCGGCAACCCAGTAGCACCGAATCATGCTGGTAGAAGCGTTGCTCGCCACCGAAACAGGCGTGCTTGCCGAGCAATTCCAGCGCCATCAATACACCACTACCGAACGTATGCTCTTGCCCTCGTGCATGAGATCGAACGCATCATTGATCTTCTCCAGCGGCATCGTGTGAGTAATCAGGTCATCAATGTTGATTTTGCCTTCCATATACCAGTCCACGATCGTTGGCACATCCGTGCGGCCGCGTGCGCCACCAAATGCCGTGCCACGCCAGGAACGGCCGGTCACCAGCTGAAACGGGCGGGTAGAGATTTCCTGGCCTGCACCGGCAACGCCAATGATGATGCTCTCACCCCACCCCTTGTGGCAGCACTCCAGTGCCTGACGCATGGTGTGTACGTTGCCAATGCACTCAAAGCTGTAGTCGGCGCCACCTTGAGTGATATCAATAATGGCCGCAACAACGTCTTGCGCGTCTTGCGCATTGATGAAATCGGTCATGCCAAACTTCTTCGCCAACTCGACCTTGGAAGGATTGATGTCCACCCCAACAATCTGCCTGGCGCCAACCAGGCGCGCACCCTGGATCACATTCAGTCCTATGCCTCCCAAACCGAAGACCACTACCCGCGAGCCTGGCTCGACCTTGGCGGTGTAGATCACAGCCCCGATTCCGGTGGTAACGCCACAGCCGATATAACAGACCTTGTCGAAAGGCGCGTCCTGGCGGATTTTGGCCAGGGCGATCTCCGGTAGCACGGTGTAATTGGAGAACGTGGAACATCCCATGTAATGCAAAATGGGCTTGCCTGAAATGGAAAAACGGCTGGTCCCGTCCGGCATCACACCCCTACCCTGGGTCTCGCGTATGGACTGGCACAGGTTGGTCTTTGGATGCAGGCAATAACTGCACTCGCGGCACTCCGGCGTGTACAGGGGAATCACATGATCTCCCGGGCGCAAAGACCTTACGCCGGGGCCCACATCCACGACCACGCCGGCACCTTCATGCCCAAGAATTGCCGGAAAGGCCCCCTCCGGGTCATCTCCGCTCAACGTAAACGCATCGGTGTGGCATATCCCCGTGGCCTTGAGCTCGACCAGCACCTCTCCATGCCGCGGACCGTCCAACTGAACGGTCTCGATTTCCAGGGGCCGACCCGCCGCATAAGCTACCGCTGCACGTACATCCATCACTGTCTCCATAACTGTTATATTTGTCGGGAGTCCCGTCTGGCGGCAAACGCAATTCCCGGCGACGGGACTCGAATCGGCTGGCAAGGTCAGGAAACCCAGCCTTGGAAGGTATAGAATTCCGAACCTTTTTCCAAGAACCGGCTACATTGGGCAAGCAAACAAGGATATTCGACATGTCGTTCCCGAAACCCTTTTACCGTTGGCGTCCTCACCCCTGGCACGGCCTTGCCCCAGGCAGAAAGCCGCCGGTTTACCTGAATGCCTATATCGAAATCACGCCTTTCGACACGGTGAAATACGAACTGGACAAGGAAACCGGGTACTTGCGGGTGGATCGTCCCCAGCACACCTCGTCACGTCCGCCCACCCTCTACGGCCTGGTGCCAAAGACCTATTGTGGCGATCGGGTTGGCGCGCTAAGTGGGGATACCATAAAGGGCGATTGCGATCCTCTGGATATATGCGTGATCAGCGAACGCTCAATCAGCCATGCCGATATCATCATGAGTACGCGCGTAATTGGCGGCTTGCAGATGATTGACGATGGCGAGGCAGACGACAAAATCATCGCCGTGCTGGAAAACGACACCATCTGGTCTGGCGTGGAAGACCTGGCCAGCCTCCCCACCATCATGGTCGACCGCCTGATCCATTACTTCAACACTTACAAACTGAAACCGGGAGAGGCTTCCGAAGAGAAAATCAAGCTCGCCTATGACAGGGCGCACGCGGAAAAAGTCATCCTCGCGTCGTTGGAAGATTACGAGGACATGTTCGGCGGCTAAGTCCGGCCGGGTCCGGCATGCAGCAGGCTTGTCTCAGGTGTCGGCATCACCTCGCGGACTGCGCGGCAAGACCATATTGAGGGCGATGTAACCCCATACGGCGGACACAACCGTCCCCACGAGCACACCCAGCCTGTCGGTGGCCAACAAATTGACCGAGGATTCTTCGAAAGCCAGTGAAGAAATGAACAGGCTCATGGTGAAACCGATGCCGCAAAGCACTGATAGTCCATAGAGACTGCGCCAGGTCACGCCCTCGGGTAGAGAGCCCAGTCCCAAGCGGGCCCCCAACCAGGTCACGCTGAATATCCCCACTTGTTTGCCCAGGATCAGACCCAGGGCGATACCCATTGGCAGGGGTTCCAACAGCGACGCGGGACTCAGTCCAGCCAGAGATACCCCGGCATTGGCAAATGCGAAAATCGGCAGTATTGCAAACGCCACCGGGGCGTGCAGGTCATGTTCCAGGTGACGCAGGGGCGAGTAACCCTCCTCGTCCTTTGCGATGGGTATAAAAAACGCCAGCGCCACACCCGCGAGGGTGGCGTGGACGCCTGATTTCAGCACTGACGTCCACAGCACTATGCCCACCAGAAGATAGGCCAACTCGGAGCGCACGCCCCGCCAACTCATCAGCCCCAGCACGACAACACATGCGGCCGCCACCGAGAGTGAGCCCACCGAAAGATTCGAGGTGTAAAACAAGGCGATGACTACGATGGCCCCAATATCGTCCAGGATGGCCACCGATAGCAGGAACACCTTCAGACCTGTTGGGACTCGGTCACCCAGCAGGGCCAGGACTCCCAGGGCGAAGGCGATGTCGGTAGCGGCGGGGATGGCCCAGCCTTGCATGGCGACAGCGTCACCCCAGTTGAAGAAGCTGAAAAGCGCTGCCGGAACCAGCATACCTGCAACCGCAGCCATCGCCGGCAAAGTCAATTTACTGAGATCCGACAACTCTCCTTCCAGCAGTTCCCGCTTCAATTCCAGGCCGATAAGAAAGAAAAATACTGCCATCAGGCCATCATTTATCCACAACAATATCGGCTTCGAGATGCCAAAATCGCCCAGCATGACCGTAAAGGGAATGGCGAGCAGGGCATCGTAGTAAGTCGACCAGGGACTGTTCGCCACCAGCATAGCCAGTACCGCTGCACCCATGAGCATGAGACCACCTGCGGTCTCAAGCTTTAGAAATTCTTTTACTCCGCGAATTATCACCGCATGATCCCTCAAATTTTGTCCGATTTATGCCGGCCCAATCGGGCCTAGTCTTTCTTGTGCTCAATAATATGCACATCCCGCTGGGGGAAAGGAATACTGATCCCCTCGGCATCAAAGCGCTTTTTCATTGCCTCGTTCAAATCAAACAGCACCGCCCAGTAGTCCTCGCTCTTGACCCAGGGGCGCACCACAAAGTTGACGCTGCTGTCGCCCAGTGACATCAGGCCGATGACGGGTGCGGGATCGGGCAATATGCGCTGATCCTGGCTCAGTACGTCCGTGATAACCGTCCTGACCTTGTCCAGGTCGTCGCTGTAGCTCACGCCATATGTCAGGTCCACCCGCCGCTCTGACTTGGCCGAAAAATTGGTAATAATGCTGCCGGTAAGCTGTGAATTCGGGATAACAATACTCTTGTTGTCAGGGGTGCGTAGCAGGGTGCTAAAAATATGGACTTCCTCCACTGTGCCCGAAACCCCGGCTCCATCTATGAAATGGCCCACCCGAAAGGGTCGCAGCACCAGTAGCAGGATTCCCGCGGCGAAGTTTCCCAACGAGCCTTGCAGGGCAAGACCCACCGCAAAGCCCGCGGCACCCAGGGCTGCCACCACCGACGTTGTCTGAACTCCCATCTGGGCTATCGCTGCGAGGACCACGAATATCAACAGGCCGAAATACACCAGGTTGCCCATAAAACGCACCAGCATTGGATCACTGGTACCTTTCTCCATCAGCTTTGTTACCGCCCTGCTCAACTTGCGTGCCAACCACTTGCCGACCACGAAAATCGCCAGCGCGGTGAGTATTTTCAAGCCAAATTCCATAGTCAGGACCTGGGCCTGGGCCAATAGTTGATCAACGGATTCCATAGCTACTCCATGACATGCTGCAACAATACGGACCGCCACAGGCAGGCTGCGACAGGTCCATTCTTCGGTCGTGTTGGTGAAATGTACTGGAAGCCAAGAGGTGATGGAAGTGATGCGTGACTTTTATGCGGCCCCAAAAAAAGAGAAACCCAAGGGAAATCCCCTTGGGTTCAGCACAAGTACTCTTTGAGGGGAGTTCCTCGAAAGCGCTAGCACGCTGTGTGTCTGTGTGCTGCAATCCGCCTACGCATTAATCAAGGTACATCGAGGAGATGCAGTCCATCAGATGACCTTAGACGCCATTGTGGGGCCTGGTCCAAACCACGCAATCGGATATCTCACCTAGCTCGACCGTGGGAAGTACCTATCCTTATTTTTTGCATTCCAGCCATTTACCATGCGACGGAACTTGGTGATCGCCGCCATGGCAGTTATTCTCTGACCTCTACGCACAGGCGACAGCAGGAGACAAGCGCATGAGTGGGACCATTTTTCTAGCCTTCATCGTGATTATCGCGATCTTTGCCATCAGTCTTTACAACAAGCTGGTGGGTCTGCGAAATGCGGTCAAGAACGGGTTCGCCCAGATTGATGTGCAGCTCACCCGCCGGCACGACCTGATACCGAACCTGGTGGAAACCGCCAAGGGCTATATGAAGCACGAAAGGGAAACCCTGGAAGC
>JAPHSC010000245.1 GCA_026193125.1 Gammaproteobacteria bacterium | reverse complement strand
TGGATGAAAAACTGGTGCAGCTGACGGCTGACTACGACGACGCCGAGAATATGATCAAGATGTATCGCAGCAATGCCAAGGCCATGGGCCAGGTCCAGAACCTGGTCATGGAAGAGCAGGTGGTGGACTGGTTGCTTGAGCAGGCCAGCGTGTCTGAGAAACAGACTACCTTCAAAGAGTTAATGAAACTGGAAGCTGAATAGGCCGCGCTGACGCCTGGCCCTGCCGGGAGTCTGGAGAAGCCGTCTTGATCAATTCACGAATTGCTATCTTGCGCGTGCATCTGACCTTTTTCGCTTACAATCTACTTCGTCCAGAATAAATATGAGGCTCCCTGAATGGACATAACGGCACAGACCCTGGTTCCCATGGTGGTCGAGCAGACCGCACGTGGTGAGCGCTCCTACGATATCTTCTCGCGTCTGCTGAAGGAGCGGGTGGTCTTCCTGGTGGGCCAGGTCGAGGACCACGTGTGCAACCTGGTGGTTGCCCAGTTGCTGTTCCTGGAGTCGGAAAACCCCGAAAAGGATATCCACCTGTATATCAACTCTCCGGGCGGTTCTGTCAGCGCCGGGCTCTCGGTCTATGACACCATGCAGTACATTCGGCCTGACGTGAGCACGATCTGCGTGGGCCAGGCAGCCAGCATGGGCGCAGTCCTGCTGGCCGGCGGCCAAAAGGGCAAGCGTTATGCCTTGCCGCACTCGCGCTCCATGATCCACCAGCCCATGGGCGGCTACCAGGGCCAGGCCTCGGATATTGATATCCACGCCAAGGAAGTGCTGAAGGTGCGCGACCAGCTGAATCGCATCCTGGCCAGCCACACCGGCCAGCCAATCAGCAAGATTGAGACCGACACGGATCGCGACCGGTTTATGAGCGCAGCCGAGGCAGTTGAGTACGGTCTCATTGACCATGTGCTTGAGAAGCGCTTGCCAGACCCTGAGTCCAAATAAAAAACTTATGTAAAAACATATAGATATAATCATAATGGCGAAACTCCATTATGCTTATTTCTTTGCATGTGAGGGGTCCGGCGTGATATATAAACGTTGATCCTGGAACATGGTTCGAAAGTCGACTACTTGAGGATTCCAATGACTGGCGACACGCGAGGCAAATCGGACGACGGCAAGCTGCTGTATTGCTCCTTCTGTGGCAAGAGCCAGCATGAAGTGCGCAAGCTCATTGCGGGTCCCTCGGTGTTCATCTGCGATGAATGCGTGGAGCTGTGCAACGACATCATTCGGGAGGAACTCGACGAGCGTGCAGAGAGCAGCGGCGACCAGCTGCCCAAGCCGCATGAAATCAACGCAGTGCTTGACGAGTACGTAATCGGTCAGAAAAAGGCCAAGAAAATTCTCTCCGTGGCGGTGTACAACCACTACAAGCGCCTGGAGAACAAGGGCTCCGAGAAGTACAAGGATGAGGTGGAGCTGTCCAAGAGCAACATCCTGCTGATCGGACCCACCGGCTGTGGCAAGACCTTGCTGGCCGAGACCCTGGCGCGTTTGTTGAACGTGCCCTTCACCATTGCCGACGCCACCACCCTTACCGAGGCCGGCTATGTAGGTGAGGATGTCGAGAATATCATTCAGAAACTGTTGCAGAAGTGCGATTACGATGTGGAGAAGGCCCAGACCGGCATCGTCTACATCGATGAAATCGACAAGATTTCTCGCAAGTCCGACAACCCCTCGATTACCCGTGACGTGTCGGGAGAGGGCGTGCAGCAGGCCCTGTTGAAGCTGATCGAAGGCACCGTGGCCTCGGTCCCGCCCCAGGGTGGACGCAAGCATCCGCAACAGGAATTCCTGCAGGTGGACACCTCCAATATCCTGTTTATCTGTGGCGGCGCATTCGCCGGCCTCGAGAAAATCATCTCCAGTCGTTCAACCAAGGGCGGTATGGGCTTCATGGCCGAGGTCAAGAGCGCCGAGGCCAGCCTCAACGTGGGCGAGTTGTTCCATGATGTCGAGCCCGAAGACCTGGTCAAATATGGCCTGATCCCCGAGTTCGTGGGTCGTCTGCCAGTGGTGGCCACCCTGGAAGAACTGGACGAGGATGCCCTGGTGAGTATCCTGGTGCAGCCCAAGAACGCCCTGACCAAGCAGTACAAGCGCTTGTTCGAAATGGAAGGCGTAGAGCTGGATTTCCGGGAAGAAGCCCTCAAGGCGGTGGCCAAGAAGGCGATGGCGCGCAAGACCGGTGCCCGTGGTCTGCGTACCATCCTGGAAAACGTGCTGCTGGATACGATGTATGACCTGCCGTCGGCGACCGGAGCCACCAAGGTGGTCGTGGACGAGGCGGTGGTCGATGGCGATACCACGCCTTACGTGATTTACGAGACGGAGGAAAGCGATCTGGACGTTGTTGTGAAACAGCGGCCCGCCGGTTCTGCTTCCTGACAGGGCATAAGCCGGTCCGCGGCCCCAGGGCGGCAGTTGAGCTGCCGGGGAATAGCAGGAGGTAGACCGGCGTGATTGAATTCTTGCCCATAGCCCCCATATCTGACACCAGTTAGTTATAGAGTCCGGTGATCGCCGGACCATGAGGTGAAGCGTGTCTGAAGATAAAACTGAATTAACCCCCGAACTGCCCGAAACACCGGCAGTGGTGGAGGCCCGTGGGACTATCCCGGTGCTGCCCCTGCGTGACGTGGTGGTCTACCCGCACATGGTGATACCGCTGTTTGTGGGCCGTGACCGGTCCATCAAGGCGCTGGACCAGGCCATGCGGGACGGCAAGCAAATAGTCCTGCTGTCCCAGACCGAGGCCGATATCGACGAGCCCAAGGCCGAGGACCTGTACCAGCTGGGTACGCTGTCGACCATCCTGCAGTTGCTCAAGCTGCCTGACGGCACCGTGAAGGTGCTGGTCGAAGGCGGCGAGCGTGCGCGTGTGGACAAGCTTTACAGCGGCGAGTTTTTCTCGGCCGACTTTACCGTGTTGCCGGAAAGCGTGGCCGGTGACGACCGGGAAATGGATGTGTTGTCCCGCTCGGTGATGTCCCAGTTTGAGCAGTACGTGAAGCTGAACAAGAAAGTTCCGCCGGAAATCCTCGCCTCGCTGGCCGGGATTGAACAGGCAGGACGCCTGGCAGACACCATTGCCGCCCACATGGCGCTGAAGCTGTCCGAAAAACAGGCCATCCTGGAAATCCAGGACGTGCGTGCGCGTCTCGAACACATCATGGGTTTGATCGAGGGCGAGATCGATGTGCTGCAGATCGAAAAGCGCATTCGTGGCCGGGTCAAGCAGCAAATGGAAAAGAGCCAGCGCGAGTACTACCTGAATGAGCAAATGAAGGCCATTCAGAAAGAACTCGGCGAAATGGAAGATGCACCCAACGAATTGCAGGACCTGGAAGACAGGATAGACAAGGCCGGCATGAGCAAGGAGGCGCGCGAGAAGGCGAGCTCCGAGCTGGGCAAGCTGAAGTTGATGTCACCCATGTCGGCGGAAGCCACGGTAGTGCGTAACTACATTGACTGGCTGCTCAAGGCGCCGTGGAAAAAGCGCAGCAAGGTGCATCACGACCTGACCAAGGCTGCGGAAGTGCTGGAAGCTGATCACTACGGTCTGGAAAAGGTCAAGGAACGCATTCTTGAGTACCTCGCGGTGCAACAGCGGGTGAAGCATTCCAAGGGTCCGATTCTGTGCCTGGTAGGTCCGCCCGGTGTGGGCAAGACCTCGCTGGGGCAGAGTATTGCCCGCAGCACCAATCGCAAGTTTGTGCGCATGAGTCTGGGTGGAGTACGCGACGAGGCCGAGATTCGCGGGCACCGGCGCACCTATATCGGGTCCATGCCGGGCAAGATCGTGCAGAACCTGGGCAAGGTGGGCGTGCGTAATCCGCTGTTCCTGCTGGACGAAGTCGACAAGATGTCCATGGATTTCCGTGGCGATCCTTCCTCGGCCTTGCTGGAGGTGCTGGATCCGGAGCAGAACACGACCTTTAACGATCATTACCTGGAAGTCGACTTCGACTTGTCCGAGGTGATGTTCGTGTGCACGGCCAACAGCCTGAATATTCCGCCGCCCCTGCTCGATCGTATGGAAGTGATACGCATCCCCGGTTACACCGAGGATGAGAAAATGAATATCGCCATGCGTTACCTGGTGGCCAAGCAGATTGCTCAAAACGGTCTCAAGGCAGAAGAGCTCAGTATTTCCGAGGGAGCTATTCGTGACATCGTGCGCTATTACACCCGCGAGGCCGGTGTGCGCAGCCTGGAGCGTGAGATTTCCAAGATCTGCCGCAAGGTGGTGAAGGAACTGCTGTTGCGACCGCGCAAGAGCAAGGTGCGCGTAATGCCCAAGAGCCTGAATAAGTACCTGGGTGTGCGGCGCTTCCGTTACGGTCGTGCCGAGGAGAATGACCAGGTCGGTCAGGTTACCGGTCTGGCGTGGACCGAGGTGGGCGGTGAATTGCTCACTATCGAGTCCGCCGTGGTTCCCGGCAAGGGCAAACTCATACACACCGGTCAGCTTGGCGATGTGATGCAGGAGTCCATCCAGGCCGCCATGACCGTGGTCAGGAGTCGCGCGGCTGTGCTCGGCGTGGATGAGGATTTCCACCAGAAACTGGACGTGCATATCCACGTTCCCGAGGGCGCCACGCCCAAGGACGGTCCCAGTGCGGGTTCGGCCATGTGTACGGCCCTGGTGTCGGCGCTGACGAAGATTCCGGTACGTTCGGACGTGGCGATGACTGGCGAGATCACCCTGCGTGGCGAAATTCTGCCTATCGGTGGTCTGAAGGAGAAACTGCTGGCTGCTCATCGTGGTGGAATCACCACTGTGCTGATACCGGAAGAGAACGAGAAAGACCTGGCGGAGATTCCGAAGAACATCAAGGATCACCTGGATATTCGTCCCGTGAGATGGATAGACCAGGTCCTGGAATTGGCCCTGCAACATATGCCGGTGCCGGGCCCGGGAAGCAAGGAAGAAGCCAAACCGGCGGCGACTACCGAGGAGCGCGGTAAGGAAATCCACGCGCATTGATGCGTTCGATTCAGGACCCGGCCATCAGGCCGGGTCTTTTTCTTTACCGCCTGCAGCGGATATAGACTTTGTCAAGTTGCAGATTGGCTTGCTACTTGACACTGCAGGTTGTCTGGAAAATCAATCACTCGCAGAACATTGTGCACAAACAAATATTTGTGGAGCGATTTTTTAAGACCTGTATTTAGTGCATTAGATGAAATACTTTTCGGTGTGCTTTGTTGACAGCCCTTTTTTGCCGCTGGTATAAATTCAGGCGAATCAGGACGGAGGCGGCGGACGCACTGGACAAACTGTCGAGACGAAAAAACGGTGCCGTACCACAAAGCAACCACAACGCCGTTCCCACACAACGCCCCGGGCAAAAATGGTCGGGCGTTCTTTTTTAACTTCCAAGATATGAAGGGTAGCTTATGAACAAGGGTGATTTAATTGATGCTGTTGCTGCGGCCTCAGGACTTTCCAAGGCTGATTCCACCAAGGCGGTTGACGCCGTGGTCAGCTCCATTACCGCTTCTTTGAAGCGTGGCGACCAGGTATCCCTGGTGGGCTTTGGTACCTTCGCTGTCAAACATCGTGCAGCCCGTTCCGGTCGCAATCCCCGCACCGGTGAAACCATTCAGATCAGCGCCAGTAATGCTCCCGGATTTAAGGCTGGAAAAGCGCTGAAGGATGCCGTAAACTAGCGCGCCTTCGCAGGTGCTGACCTTGCCGATGGGTGCTTAGCTCAGCTGGAAGAGCGTCGCCTTTACACGGCGAAGGTCGGGGGTTCGATCCCCTCAGCACCCACCAGATCAGGAGTGGTAGTTCAGTTGGTTAGAATACCGGCCTGTCACGCCGGGGGTCGCGGGTTCGAGTCCCGTCCACTCCGCCAAATGGTGAGGCGCCCGTGCAGGGCGCCTTTTTTTTGCCCGGGGCGTCCGGGGGAGCGACAATAAGCGCGTGCCGGATGCACTGATGTCCGCACGCATTGAGTAACAGGCGCATTGGGCGCCGACAGTAACAAGTAAACCGGGGTCACATGCTTCAGCGAATTCGTGACAAATTGACCGGCTGGGTAGCCGGCTCAATCATATTCATCATTGCTATTGCCTTCATTTTCTGGGGCATAGACTTTGGCTTTTTCAATCGCGACTACATCGCCCTGGTCAACGGTGAGGAAGTACCGGCGGCCCAGTACCAGAACGCGGTACAAAACCAGGTCTCGCAGGCGCAGCGTAGCTACCAGGATGAACTGCCGGAGTTGTTGCTGAAGCAAATTCGCAGCTCGGTACTGGAGAACCTGATCAGTCGTGAACTGCTCTCGCAACGGATCAAGCAACGCGGTTACCGGGTTGGCGACGAACTGCTGCTGCAGAGTATCCGTGATATTGAGGCCTTCCAGGTAGACGGCAAATTCTCGCTGGATGTTTACCATGCGCGCCTGGCCGGTGTTGCTCGTAGTGCAACCGGCTTTGAAGCCGAGCAAAGAGAATCGTTGCAGATGGGCCAGATCCAGGACGGAATTGCCGAAAGCGAATTTCTGACTGCCTCGGAGGCCACGCGACTGATTGAGCTGTTCGAGCAGAGACGTGAAGTGGCTGTCGCCAGGATCACCCCGCAGATGTTTGAGACCGGCATCCAGATTGATGACGCCGCAGTACAGGCCTATTACGACCAGTACAGCGACAATTACCTCACGCCCGAGACAGTCACCCTGCGCTACCTGGAAATCAAGGGCGATGATCTGAGTGACGAAGTGCAAGTCACCGATGAAGATCTTCGAGCATATTTCGAAAAGGTCAGGGATCAGTACACCAGCATCGAGCGGCGTAATGTCAGACACATCCTGATCGAAGCAGGCGATGACGAGGCTGCCGCGCTGGCGCATGCGCAGGAACTGGCCGGCCGTCTGCAGGCTGGGGAGGACTTCGCCGCCGTGGCTGCCGCCGAATCGGCCGATTTGGCCACCGCCGCCACGGGTGGCGACCTGGGCTGGGTAGATCCGGAGACCTTTGAGGGTGAATTGAAGGACGCCATTTTCTCGCTGCCCAAGGACCAGGTCAGTGATCCGGTGCGCTCACCCTTCGGTTTTCACATCCTGCGGGTAGACGCTATCGAAGCCGGTCACTCCAGCACCTTTGAGGATGTGCGGGATGAGCTGGAAGCCGAATACCGCAAGAACAAGTCTGCCGAGCGTTACTATGCGCGGGCGGAGAAGCTCGCCGAGCTGGCATTTGAGAATCCCACAGAGCTGCAGACCGCTGCTGATGCCGTGGGCGCGAGCATCAAGGAAATTCCAGGGTTCACACGCGATAACCAGACAGCTTTCCCGGGTCACCCCGAGGTGACCGAGGCAGCCTTCGGTCTGTCCACGCTGGAAGATGGTGAGAACAGCCGGGTGATCGAACTGGGTGAGAGCCATGCCCTGGTCTTGCGTGTAACGGACCACGAATTACCCCAACCCCAGCCGCTTGAGCAGGTGCGTGATGCCATTGTGCAAGCGCTGAAGAGTGAACGTGGCCGGGAAATGGCCAGCATTGCAGGCAGTGAATTGCTGGCCGCAGTGGAGCAGGGCGCAACGCTTGAAGCCGCGGCGGCAGAAAAGTCGGCAGACTTCCAGCCCGCACGCCTGTTTGGCAGAGGCGACCGCCAGGCGTCACCGGAACTGGTGTCAGCGATCTTCAGGGCACCCAAGCCGGTGGACGGACC
>JAPHSC010000067.1 GCA_026193125.1 Gammaproteobacteria bacterium | reverse complement strand
GGCGCTGGCGTTAACGTTTACCAGGTTCCTGCGACGATTCCTCCGGCAGGGCGAGATGATATTTCAGCAAGCGATCACGCCGCTTGACCAGCGCTTTGACTTGACGCGGCTTCAGGTAATCACCCACCGCTGCCTGGACATTTTCCAACGTGATTTTTTCCAGGCGTCTTGCGACAGCGGGCCGCACCACCAGGTAACGGTCATTCTGAACTGCCGGCGGAAATTTCCAGTCGGGTTCAAATGAGCGGGAGTGATCAATCAGAATCATGGTCCAGTTGTCCTGCAAGAAAGTCAGGTTCTGCTGGGTTCTATCCTGGTTGTAAATCAAGCCATCAAAAACTTTCAACAACTCATACTGTGGCTGCATGGGGCACCAGTTGCCAGGGATAATTCCCTGCTCCACTTTTTCCTTCCAGCTGATCAAGCCATCCACCCAGTACTGCAGCGACCCCGTGACGCCATCTACTTGACGCTCAACCGTGACTGGTATCAGTCCAAGTCCCAGCAGCCTGTCCACCCTGTAGGCCGCCACTTCATATCGCCAGAGATCTCCAATTGAGATGGACCCACGCCCCCGGCGCTTCTCCTTGAAGTTCACGTCCTTGAACACGGCCTGCAGGCGGATTCCGTCTTTTTCCAGGGCTACTTTCCTTGGCCTGGTGACACCCTCACCCACTTCTTCGACAGACAGGATTTCTGCCGTGGCAAGGAATACCTCCAATTCATCGTCGGTGAGGTCGGAAGGTCTTGGACCAATACGACGCGCTTGTTCCTTCACCTCGAACAGTCCCTGTTCGCCCAGGTAATACGCCTGCATTCGGCCATCCTCGACCAGCAGGGCTGAGGCACGTCCTCCCAGGTAGACACTGGACAACATACCGGTGTCCACCATCACCACCTTGCCGTCCATGCGTGTTTCAATCCGATGATCCGGCGTCACGGTATGGCCGACAAGGACTTTCGACACGCCCAGCTTTTCCAGTGCCGCCAACAAGGTGTCTTCAACGGTTACCGGTATGCACAGGCTGTCCTCCCTCGTCCACAGCGGGCCGTTCGGCGAAAACAGTTCAACACTCGAGGCCTCGACAAAGGCAACGCCAGCCCCCTCGGGCAGGTTCTCCGCCAGTTGCATGCGCTCGTCGAAATCAAGTTCCGGACCCGCTGACGCCGTGGCCATCAAATTCTGCCAACCACTCTCGTAACTCGCCAACATATTGTCCAACTCACGGTTGGTGCCTTCCAGTCCATGCTGCACAACCATGTCCGGTAACCCGCCGTGCACGAAGGCCATGTCATTAATCACGATCATGTAGGGCTGCTCACGCAGCCAGGCGCCGTAAGGACCGGTAGCTGAAAAAGCCTGCCGATGGCCAAAAAATCCAGGCGGATATTTCTCGTCAAAGCCAGTGCTGCGACTCTCGGCAGGCAGAGCCTCGTAACGGGTCCTGGCGTCTTCTCTCTGCTCCGGCGTCTCCAGATCCTGGTAACTGAGAAACTCAGACCTGGTCGTGTCACGCAGGTCGCCGGTGAGATTCATCAGTTCATGGTTCCCCACCAGCACATGTACCCGCCCGCCACTGACTGGTGCCTGCTGCTGCAATTGCATCAGGAGATCCATGATCTTGCGGGAGTCCGCACCACGGTCCATCAGATCTCCGAGACTGACCAGGTGAGTCCGGCCACCGGTCCATTGCCCCTTCTCATCCATCAGGTCAGTCTGGCGCAACAGGTCGACCAGGTGCTGGTAGGCACCATGCGCATCTCCTACGACCACCACCCGCTTGACACCGGCAAATCGAAATACCACGTCCTCGGCATGGGCTGGTACGACCAGCAACAGGCTAACCAAAACCATCAAAGCTCGCAGGCAGTACATCATCCTTCGCCCTCCACCAGGTTGCGCTCTCAGACTCCGCTTGCCGCTAACGGCTACCGGCATCCTGAAAGCAAGTGTAGTCAGAATATCGCCGGGTGGCGAAAAATTTCCACTTGGCAATGCGCAATCAGTTAGGGCAATACCTGCCTGAACTGCTAGGATTCGTCTCTTCACGAAGATCGTAACGACCTGGACAACCATCTGCATGACTGAACGGCCCCTGCCTTTGGCTCCCTATGAACGCGTGCTTTCGCTGTTCACGCAAATCCGTCGGGGCGAAGGGCGGGCGATCGCCTGGCTGTGTCTGAACGCCACGGTAATCATGCTGGCCTACTACCTGCTCAAGCCGGTCCGTGAGGCACTCATCCTTACCGAGGGGGGCGCCGCTCTGCGAACTTATGCGACCGGAGCACAGGCGATGCTGTTGATTGTTGTCCTGCCTTTCTACGGGATGTTGTTCCGCATGAAGGAAAAGTCCCTGCTCATCCAGCGAGTATATTTTCTGCTGGCCATCGGGTTGGTAATATTTTTTCTGCTCAGGCAATTCGGTCTTCAAATCGGCTTCCCGTTCTTTGTCTTCGCCGGCATCGTGGGTGTGATGGCGACTTCACAATTCTGGGCCTTCGCCACCGACCTTTTAAGTGTTAATGCCGGGCAACGCTTGTTCGGCATCATCGCGTTTGGCATCAG
>JAPHSC010000327.1 GCA_026193125.1 Gammaproteobacteria bacterium | reverse complement strand
GCAATGGCGGCCCTTTCCAGGCCAGGCACTGTCACAACTTTTACAGGGCAAACGGACCGTCACTGTTCTGGAATCCACCGATACACCGCTTGCAGAAGACCTGCCAATGCTGTCAGAAGTTCGTGCCGCCTTGGCTAAAGCCGGCGAAAACGGTAGCGAAAAAGGTCCAGCCCTGCCCCATCCGGGCTATGCAGCGTATACCAGGAACCAGCAACCACCTGCCCTCTATTCGGCAATCTATGGTGTGGGCACCCGCATGCCCAGCCTGGCTGATCTGGTCGGGGTCGTGAAGAACATGCTGCCCGATGGCGCCGGACGCCGGCGCGCCTATGTGGGTGTCGATTTTGCCCGAGTGAGCCGCGACTACCCACATTTGCAGGTACTACAGCAAAGCCTCTCGGCCGCGTATCCCGATCTGGACAGGATTTGTATTCCCCCAGCGGTGATTAAGCCGCCTGTAGCCACCGGATCGCTGTTGCGTATACACGCACTCGCCGCTGAAGGCGGCATCGAAGCGGGCAACCTGTTCGCCAGAGCGCTTGCCGGTGGCTTGGAGGTATTGGTTAAAACCCAGGCGCAAGGTGGGGTGGAGTCAGGACTTCAGGCTGCCAACCTGGATATTCAATATGCTGTGGATTATCCCGCTGGCAGTTACCAGGCGGCAGACATCATGTTGGTGGCCGGTACGGCTCTTCTGCACGATATTCCTGAAGACGCTATACGTACCGAAGGCAGTCTGGTGGTTTCTGCCAACCAGGATCCGGCCCAACTCTGGCGCGGACTTCCTCGCCGGGTAAGCGAGTGGATCAAGCGCAAGCGCCTGTCGGTGACCCTGGTCGACGCCAGGGCTATTGCGGTTACGGCGGGCGGAGGTCCGGGGCATCTGGACCAGCTATCTATCTGGGCCCTGCTGGGCTGCTCCCTGGCTCTTATCAAACCGGATGAGACCGCCCGGCATCCTGTGATCCTGCAGTTGGAGAACCTGCTCACGCGATTGCTGCAGGATGATGTAGCTACCGCCAGCGAAATCCTCGCGGTGGTGGACCGGGGGTCTAAGGAAGCCCTACCGGTGACTTGGGAGCTATGGAAGGATGAGATTCGGCCGCCGGAAAGCGAGCGCAAGGCTCCCTGGTCGGCAGACGCTGCAGGCGCCACACCAGGAAATTTATTTGATCCCAGTCGTTTCTGGCGCTCGGTGGGCTTTTTATATGACTCCGGCGACCAGGGGGAAACCCTGCTGGATCCATTCCTTGCGACCGGCGTAATACCGGCACGCAGCAGCGCACACCGCGACATGAGTTCGTACCGCCTGACCTTGCCACTGTGGCTGCCAGAGAACTGCACGGCTTGTGGCTTGTGCTGGTCCCATTGTCCCGACTCCGCCCTGCCGCCAACCATACAAAGCGTTGAGGCGATCATTGAGACAGGCATCAGTCTGTGCAAGGCCGATGGCCAGGCAATGACCCAGCTTTCGCGAATAGTCGGCCACCTGTCAACCCAGGCTTACAAGCTGGTGGCCAAGGACGAATTGCATCAATACACCATGGCCGGGCCCTTGCTGGCAGAGGCTTTCGCCCAGTTGACCAACAAGATGGGGCTGGAGGGCGACGCCCTCGCCGCCATGTCGGCAGATTTCGAGCAGATACATCCTCGCCTGGAGCGCTGGCCAATTGCACGCACAGAGCGCTATTTCGCCAACGCCGCCAAGGGCGAAGGCCGCCTGTTGTCCGTTGCCGTGAATCCAGTGAACTGCAAGGCCTGCGGTTTGTGCATGGCCGTGTGTCCAGATGGAGCCATGACCTGGGAAACCCAGACTCCGGAACGTATCGAACGTGAGCAGGTCAACCTGGCCCTGCAAATGCAGATGCCAGAGGTCCCGGTTAAGGAGCTCGCAAAACTCATACAGGATGATGACCTGGACAGTGAAATGGCCAGGCTACTGAACCGCAGCAGTTACCTGTCGATGGTAGGCGGCGATAGTGCCCTGCCCGGCCATCCAGGCAAGACCGCCGTGCACCTGGTATCGGCGTCCATCGATTCGGTCATGCAGCAGCGCTACCAGGACCACCTTAGCTATTTGCGAGACCTGGCTGAGCGCTTGAAAACCAAGATCCAGGATCTGCTGTCAGGCGTAGTTCAAATCAATGACTTCGACGCTTTCGCAGCCCGCCTGCGAACCCTGGACAAGCGCAACCTGGATAGTCAGGAACTGGCTACTGCGCTGGGCAAGACGAGTCTGGACGAGGGCTTGAATCAGCAGCGCCTGGACCACCTGAACAAGCTGAGAATCAAGATTGAGCAACAAGTCGACAGCTTCCTGTCTGGAAGGTCAAGGATGGTACTGGCGATGCAGCGTGGCGAAATCACGCTCTGGAGCGGAAATTATCCTGATAATCCCCATGCCAGTCCGTGGTTGAGTCATGCGCGTGGGCAGGCACCGGCTTTGGCCGAGGGTCTGTTCGAGGGTATGTCACGGCGCTTGTTGCAGGAACTCTCGGTTTGCCGCCAGGTAGAGCTTGAACTGGGTGATCAATATGACCCCTTGCAGCACGGTGACACGGCCGAGGCGCTTGACTGGGCAGAGCTGGGAGACGAGGAACGTGGTTTGCTTGCCCCGGTGGTTATGGTGGCCGAGGCTGAGTCCGTTCACTGGGACGATATCAACAAGGTGCTGGCCAGCCAACGACCCATAACCATGCTGTTGCTTGATCGGCATGGCATTGCCGTGGGACCCACTGGGGCAGGCAACAAGGGACTGGATTATGCGAGCCGGGCAATGGACCTGGGCAACCGATTCGTACTGCAGAGTGCTACCGGGAATCCCGCGCACCTGATCCGAGGCGTCGTGGCAAGTCTGGAATCGGCGGGTCCCTCGCTGCTTCGAGTGTATGCACCGGACAGCATGGATAACGCCTTGTCAGGCGAGTACGTCGCCGAGGATTCCCGCCTGGCCCTGGGTAGTCGTACGATCCCGCTGTTTTGCTTTGACCCCGCCAGCAAGCTTGCGCCCCTGTCACTGGCCGGCAACCCGGACTCCGATGCGGACTGGGCTGACCTGGTACTGGATGCACGCAGCGCAGGCGGTGGCATCGAAAGCATCAAGATCCCGTTGACGCCGGCGGACTGGGCGGTGCACCAGATAAGATTCCGCTCACACTTCACCCTGCTGGGTAAAGCTCGTGTTAGCGATGACCTGCGGCCGTTGGCGGAATACCTGGCGATGAAACCGGAGCAACGCGCCGGACTTTATCCCTATATCCAACTGCTCGATGGCAAGCAAAAGCTTATCGCAGCGCGGGTTTCGGCGCAGATGTCGAATGCCTGCGAGCAAGCACTGGCCCAATGGAAGGACCTGAAGGCAAGAGCTTCAGGCCAGACACCAACCCAGCGCGAGATGCCTGTGTTGGCCCCCGCCGGACAGGCCGAATCGGTACCCTCTGAGGCCGGTATGCCCGCCGGCCCGGATGCGCAAATCCTGGTGGAGCGCTTGCTGGCTCTTTGTGGTTACAGCAGCGATCCTGTGTACTTCAATCAAAGCTTGCGGGATTTTCTCGCGCGGGAAGGCGGGAAACAGGACGACAGTGAAGAAAATGTTAAGCACTGATTTTCAATGCGCCGGGAGAGCTTTTAAAGCATGAGTGAGGCCAAGACATTTCGCCACGGTATTCACCCGCCCGAGCATAAGGAACTCACCGCCGGGCGTGCTATCGAGCGCATCAAGTTTCCGGACCGTGTGGTGCTTCCACTCAGTCAGCACATAGGCGCTCCCTCACGACCACTGGTAAAGGCCGGCGACAAGGTATTTCGTGGCCAGGTGATTGCCGAGCCCGGTGGATTCGTTTCGGTTCCCCTGCATTCATCGGTTACCGGCACGGTGGTGGCTATACGCAAGCATCATCATCCCAATGGCTCGCTGGCCGAGTGTATCGTGATCGATGTCGACCATACCTCGGCCCAGACGCTTTACGACGGATATGCGCGCGACTGGGAATCCATGAGCAGCGCTCAACTGCTGGAGGAAATACGCCAGGGTGGTTTCGTGGGCCTGGGTGGCGCGGCCTTTCCGACCCATGTGAAGCTCGCGGTGCCGGAGGGCAAGCATGCGCGCTGGTTGCTGATCAATGGCTGTGAGTGCGAACCCTACCTCACCAGTGATCACCGTATCATGCTCGAATGGGCCGACTCCATCCTGCTGGGTATCAAGGTGATGGCAAGAATCCTGGGCACCGAAAAGTCCTACATTGCGGTCGAAAACAACAAGTGGGACGCGATCAAGGCGCTGCGTGATCGCATCCCTGCAGACATGCCTTGCGAGCTGGTACCGCTGGAAACCAAGTACCCCCAGGGTGCGGAAAAAATGCTGATCACCGCCGTGCTGAAAAAGGAAGTTCCCAGCGGCAAGTTGCCTATCGATGTGCAAGTAGTCGTGCAAAATGTGGGCACTGCGGCGGGTATTGGCGACTGGTTCGCCTTTGGACAACCATTGATCGAACGTGTGGTGACGGTAACCGGGCCCGGCGTGGTTCACCCAACCACCCTGCTTGCACCGGTGGGTATGAGCCTGGCCGAGGTGCTTACTCACTGTGGCGGATTGACCGACGATGCGCGGGAAATTTTGTTTGGTGGGCCCATGATGGGTACGCCTCAGCAATTCCTGGATGTGCCTATCCTCAAGGGCACTTCGGGCATCGTCTGCCTGACCGAAGGCCAGCTGCAGCAACGACAGGAGTATCCCTGCATACGCTGTTCGGCCTGTCTGGATGCCTGCCCTGTATATTTAAATCCCAGTTCATTGGGCGCCCTGGCCCGTGCCGGAAAATATGACGACATGATCGGGCAGCACATTATGGACTGTATGGAATGTGGATCCTGTTCCTATGTTTGCCCGTCGAATATCCCCCTCGTGCAGCGCTTCCGCGTAGCCAAGGGCTTGTTGCGTGAAAAGCAGGCGCGGGAGAAGGCGGCATGAGTAATACCACCAGCCGACTGGTTATTGCCACGCCGCCGTTTGCCAAGCGGTCGGTGAACACGCCGATGATCATGCGTCACGTAATCTACGCCTTGATACCCACGGTGATTGCCGCCGTGATTTACTTTGGTATCAGCGCCTTGCTGCTCATCGTCATTTGCACTGCAACCTGTATGCTTGCCGAGTGGTTGAGCACCGGGCGAGGTCCGCTATTCCTTAGCCCGGTGGCCGATGGCAGCGCCGCACTCACAGGCATTTTACTGGCGCTGACTTTGCCGCCCGGCCTGCCCTTGTGGATGGCCGTGCTGGGTTCGCTGGTTGCAGTGTTTTTTGGGAAGTTATTGTTTGGCGGCCTGGGGCAAAACGTGTTCAATCCCTCGCTGACCGGGCGCGCTTTTCTCCAGGCCAGTTTCCCGGTGGCCCTGACTACCTGGGCACCACCCATGGGGCTCAGGGAATTCCTGGTCTTAAGAGGTGACAGTTTCGCCCTGCCCTTTACGCGACCGGTGTTTGATGGACTCACAGCGGCGACCCCCCTGGCAAAAATGAAATTCGAGGGGCAGGCTACTGACTGGATATCCATGTTTTACGGCGGCATCCCGGGATCGCTGGGTGAGACCTCGGCATTATTGCTGGTGCTGGGCGGAGTCTATCTTGCCTGGCGCGGCTTCCTGAACTGGCGCGTCCCCGTCGGCATTTTTTTGTCTGTGGCGATTTTTGCCAGCGCCCTGCATTATTCGGATCCCTCTCGCTTCCCCGATGCCCTGCATCACCTGCTCGCGGGTGGTCTGGTCCTGGGAGCCGTGTTCATGGCCACCGATCCGGTGAGTTCCCCCTTGACGCCCGTGGGAAGCTGGATATTCGCTGCCGGAATAGGCCTGCTGGTCGTGCTCATACGCCAATTCGGCGGCTTACCCGAGGGTGTGATGTACGCCATTCTCCTGATGAATGCCGCGACGCCCTTGATTGACAGGCTTACCCAGCCGGGTATCTACGGTGCGACCAAACCGGTGAAGGAGGCGAGCAAGTCATGACTGTCAGCCAGACTCCAGCACCTGCCGGGACACCGGCAATGGCAATTCAACCTGCCGAAGTCAGCAGCGCCCGTATGATCGCAACCATGGCAGGTATCGGGATTATCTCCGGCATACTCCTGGTCGTATCTTACATGGGCACATTGCCGACGATTGAGGCCAACCGGGCGGCTGCGCTTGAGCGTGCGATTTTCGAAGTTGTGCCCGGCGCCACCAGCAAGACCACCTTCACCCTGGAAGGTGAAATCCTGCGTCCGGTAAAGGATGGCGAGAAGCCCTCTGAACGGTACTACGCCGCGTACAATGACGCGGGCGAATTGCTCGGTGTCGCGGTGGAGGCCCAGGGCCAGGGTTTCGCCGATATTCTGAAAATCCTGTATGGCTATTCGCCTGGTTGCCACTGCGTGATTGGCATGAAGGTACTCGAAAGCAAGGAAACCCCGGGCCTGGGCGACAAGATCGAAAAGGACCCGGTATTTGTATCGAACTTCGAGGCGCTGGACATGAGCCTGGGACCGGATGGGGATACGCCGGCCAACCCGGTGGTTTTTGCCAAGCGCGGACAAAAAACCCAGCCCTGGGAAATTGAAGGGATCACCGGCGCAACGATTTCAAGCAAGGCCGTGACCAATATCATGTATACCAATTCCATGCATACGGTCGCGCTACTCGAACATAATCTCCAGGTATTAAAAGATGGCAACCCCAGCGGCCAACTTGACCCGCAAGACTGACATACAAAGCGCCGATACCTTCATCAAGGGGTTGTGGCGCGAGAACCCGGTATTCGTGGCCTTGTTGGGCATGTGTCCGGTGCTCGCCGTGACCAACTCGGTGATCAATGCCCTGGCCATTGGTCTGGCCTCGACCTTCGTCGTGACGCTCTCCAGCACCATGGTGTCGCTGGCAAAAAATGTTATACCGAAACAAGTCCGTATCGCTTCCTACATCCTGATTATCGCCACCTTTGTCACGGTCACCGAATATATGCTGCAGGCGCTGAGTTATGACGTGCACAAGGCGCTGGGTGCCTTTATTCCGCTGATCGTGGTGAATTGCATGATCCTGGGGCGCTCCGAGGCCTTTGCGTCGCGTAACTCCGTGGGTCTGGCTGCACTGGATGCCCTGGGTATGGGTATGGGCTTCACGCTCGCCTGCCTGTCGCTGGGGACAGTGCGAGAGTTGCTGGGCAACGGTACCTTGCTGGGGATCCCGATCTTCGGACCGAGCTTCGAACCCTGGGTCATCATGGTCCTGCCGCCGGGGGCCTTCTTCGTACTGGGTATGTGGTTGTTGTTGTTCAACTGGTTCAAGCAACGCAAGGAGGCAGCGGAATGAATACAGCATCCTCCATGTCCATCTTTCTCAATGCCGCCATTATCAATAATTTTGTGCTGGCCATGTTCCTTGGCATTTGCCCGTTTCTGGGCGTGTCGAACAAGACCGACACGGCAATGCGCATGGGCGGTGCGGTGACCTTCGTCATGCTGGTTGCCTCGGTTTGTGCGTTTGGCATCAACAAGGTCCTGACCTGGATGGGTGCCCCATACCTGCAGTTGATTGCCTACATCGTGGTGATTGCCTCGGCCGTACAGTTGGTCGAAATGATTATCAAGAAGTTCAGTCCGGCTCTTTTCCGCGCGCTGGGCATCTTCCTTCCGTTGATTACGACCAATTGTGCGATTCTTGGCCTGGCCCTGTTCCAGACCGCAAGACAATATGATTTCGTGCAGTCACTGGCCTTCGCCCTGGGCGCAGGCGCTGGTTTCACACTCGCCCTGGTACTCATGGCCGGGCTGCGGGAACGCCTGGAATTGTCCACGGTGTCTTCGGTGGTCCAGGGTGCGGCCCTCACCCTGATTCTTGCCGGTGTCCTGTCCATGGCCTTCATGGGCTTTGCAGGTATGGCGAGTTGAATATGCTGCTGCAACTGGCCATCACTATAGGTGGCATCCTGGTAATGCTGGCATTGTGGCTGGCAGTACAGGCCCTGGTGCGACGAGACTTGCCAAGCTCGGCGCCTGACAGGGATGTGTTGGCCTGTCGTGGTTGCGCCACGCACTCCTGTGCAGGCTGCGGCCTGGACATCAAGTCCGGGGGCGAGAGCCCGCCCTAGCCCGTCGCCGACACGCGGGCGAACAGTCTCTTTCGGTTGGCGGGCCCTGGTGTGATTCTTCTGTACAATACGACAGGGCTTGCATGGACAAGACCGGCGCGTGACGGCGCACATGGGAGAGGCTCGTATGCAGAGTTACCAGTCTGATGTAATTGTCGTGGGCGGCGGCCTGGCGGGAATCGTCGCAGCCTACGAATTATTGAGCCGGGACCGCAAGGTACTGCTGCTTGAACGTGACACCGAGGAGAACTTTGGCGGTCTTGCCAAGGAAAGCTTCGGCGGTATGTGGTTTGCCGATACTCCCTTGCAACGCAAAAACAAAATCCAGGATTCGGTTGAGCTCGGCCTCTCGGACTGGCT
>JAPHSC010000346.1 GCA_026193125.1 Gammaproteobacteria bacterium | reverse complement strand
CGGAAGGCCCGAGGAGAAACCCTGGAAAATACAGGTGAGCATGCGGCGATTCAGGAGGATTTCCTGCCAACGACGTGGCTCCGGGCCGGCTGAAGTGCTCTCGGACATCAGTGCAGGGATACGCGCTGGACGGAGGCGCCGACTGCCGCGTCGACCGAGGCATGGTGTAAACGCATGCGCCAGCCGTCTTGCTCGCGCCGGTAGACATTGGTGGCCAACACCGGTCTTGCGTCAGCGTGTGCAGGGTCGCCGAAATGCTCGCGCACCACGTGGATAACCTGCTGCTCCTGGGCCAGGCGGTACAGCAGTTCAACCCGCAGGGTCACTGCGCCCTGGGTTGCCAGGACCTGACCCCAGCTGGCGAGCACTTCTTGCGGGCCCAGCAACATTTCGCTACCGGGATGAATACAGGCGATGTCATGGTCAGCCCATACTGTCTTCATAGTCTGAAAATCTGCCGCGGCAAATGCACGGTAGAATGTCTGCTCGGCGTCTTTTGCGGTAGCGAATAGAATGGCGCCCTCCGACGTGTTGCTTTTGCACGGGCCATGGCTGAGACCACGGGTGTCGTAAACGGTGAGTAGTGTAACCATTTGTGTGGGGAATCTCGCGGATTTGCCCAAGGAGTCCCTGATCTAATCGTGAACCCGTATCTTGGGGCTAAAAAATCCACCTTCTGCGTTACCAATCTTCGCAATAGAACCACTATTTCGTGCGATTGGCGTCTTGAATCTGAATTTTTTCGCTAACAATCTACTTCTTCCAGAATAAATCCGAGACTCCCTACCGGGTTGCCGTGAGTTCAGCTGGGGAGGATCGGTAGTGTCGCACCGGGGTTTCGTGGTGCGACGGGGAGATTTGCTGGTGCCCTACCGAAATATATGCCCCCACGCCGGCTGGCCGTTAAATTGGCATCCCGATCGCTTCCTGGGCGAGCGAGGAGAGGTAATTCTGTGTACCGGCCAGGGTGCGGAGTTTGCGCTTGCCGATGGCGCCTGCGTGCGCGGACCCCGCAAGGGTCAGTCCCTGTCTGCACTGTGGGTCGATCTCATCGATGGTGTGATGTTTGTTGACACGGGTCGCGCCGGCGCCGTTTGAGCGCCGCGCAGACTACCAGCGAGGTGAAACCTCGCTACTCGGCCCGATCAATGAATTCCAGCGGGTCTGACCAGTCGGTCGAGGGAATGCCGTCATCGTCGCGGCCGAAGTCCTCCCGGCTTACATCTACTGATCCTGACCAGTCTTCCGGGGCGGACACTCTCTTTATCCACATTTCCGTCCAGTCGCCAGACTCCAATTCTTCGACAGTGCCATCGAAATATTGAATCTCGATGGAGTGGTCCATTGGGTCCAGCGCGACGACTTTAAAAAGTGCGCCATCCGGCATGCTGTACCACTGACCAATTACGGGGTAACTGATCGCCATGGTTGGGTCCTTGAGCTTCCTGCTCGTCTAACTAATAAGTCCTGTAAATTCAATAAAACATTCACGGAATCTATTTAGAACCCAAAACATGCTTGCTGCAAGTGTCGACTGCCCATTTTTGCGGGTTCGGTCCCAAGCTACTGAAAATTGGTGTGAATCCGGCTGGGTGGGTCCCCCGGCATGAGTGGTCTCGCGCAACCGCCCCGGATCGTGTCTGTTCGCAGGGGGTTCCTGGTTTCCCCTGGCGAAAGGAGCCCATAAGCGAAAGCCTGCCAACTGGGGTGCCAAGTGGAATCGAGCGGCGCTCGCACAGGCGGTCAATCTAAAAGACCGAATTACTAGATCCAGGACTCAGCTTGCCGGGCGGTTGAAGGTCGCCGGCTAAACACGCACAAACAACAGGTCCCAGGTGCCGTGGCCCAGGCGTTGCCCGCGGCGCTCGAACTTGGTCACCGGTCTGTCCTGCGGTCGCGGTGAAAAGCCGCCCTCGGGCGCCAGGTTTTCGAACAGCGGACTGGACCCAATCACTTCCAGCATCTGCTCGGCGTAGTTTTCCCAGTCTGTGGCCAGGTGCAGGCGTCCGCCACGACGCAATTTGCT
>JAPHSC010000023.1 GCA_026193125.1 Gammaproteobacteria bacterium | reverse complement strand
TAGTTCATGTTGTCAGTTTCTCGCTTCAAATAGGCCTGTTTGGCCTTGAGCAGGGATGGATCCGCCACTCGGGCCGCCGGGCACGCGCCCGTATCAATCCAGGCCAGGGCTGCCGCCAGGGAATCCTCTTGCACATCGCCAAAAGCGAAATTCGGGTTGTCGTCGGCCACGCAGGTCGGCGTGAACCCGTCGAAGTAGTCGCTGCTGGATTGGGCATTGGCCACGCTAAAGGTCACCGGCCTGAGCACCTGACCACAGAACGAGAATCCGTTGGAGCCTACCGGCTTGCCATAACTGGTGGCACCGACACTCGCCGTTTGCACCTGGGGAGAGTAGGCAAGCGTGCCGTTGAGCACCAATTCGCTGGCCGAGGCCGTACCACCGGTGGTGATATACACGACCCTTTCCAGATCAGGCAGACTTTCGGCGGCGGTATGCACCAGGCCCGAGGTGTCGTAATTGGAGTGTTTGTCGTTAAACAGCATCTGGTAGAAAATTTGACCCGGCACCACGTTGCCCAGCATCAAGTCTCCCAGGTAGCCGGCAACGTTTACCAGGCCGCCACCGTTGTAGCGCAGGTCCATAACCAGATTGGTTACGCCCTGGGCCTTGAAAGACTGGAATGCCTCTCTCAGTTCGTTATAAGACGGATCCGCAAAGGAACGAAAATTCAGATAACCGGTGATTTTCCCATTGAGGTTGAATACCTGGTAAAGCGCCACGGTGGAAAACCGGATGACTTCCTTGGTCATGTCGGCGACACCGGCCACACCCTGCAGATCAAGATAAGCCAACTGGCCCGTCACGCCTGCGTCCGGAGGCCCAAACGCATCCGATATCGCCTGGGACTCGGTGGTGCCTGCGGGTCTGTTGGCGATAATCTCGTCGGTGGAGACGCCGTTGATAGCGGTAATATGGAAGCCGCGTTTCAGACCGGCACTGGAAGCCGGGGTCTGCAATTCTGCCGGGAATTCCCCGAACACCTGTAGCAACCTTACGTCCCAACTCACATCGTCGATTGGAAACACTCGGAAGGAGAATCCAAATCCGGCATATGTGGCAGACTGGAAATCGAGTTCGTCCTGCTCGGACCAGACATAGCTGAAACGGTCCTCCGGGATGACATCCGCCACCAGGTCATCCAGGAAAGTTTGTATATCGACGAAGGCAGCCGGGTCAGAATTCCGCAGCTGAGGGTAGAACAAATACCAGTCCTGCATGGTGGCCTTGATGGTGGCGTTCTGCCCGGCTACCGAGCAGTCGCCGCCGCCCACGTCACTGACAAAACCGCCATTATTATCGCAGCCAGCCAGCGTCGAAAGCGCACAAGCGACAATCAGACCAAGAAATCGTTTCATCTACTTCAACCCCCGCTGCCCGTTCGAGCAGCACAAATAGTTAAGCACGTCACATCACCACTGCATCGTCACCGGTGTCATGGCCGGCATGGCCTGGCGGCGCTGGTCCCACAATTGTCCAAACGTAAGCTTCAAGGTTGGGTGTTCTTTGCCGGGCGCAAGTTCCGCCAATGGCCCCAACACAAAGCCATACTCCAGAATTTCCGGCCGGGGAAGCGGCGGCTTCTGGTGAATCTCGTCGCCATATAATAACAAATCCAGATCCATGGTCCGGGGCCCAAATCGCTTGTCACCCCGACGCCGACCGCAAAGCATCTCAACCTCGCCCAGCGCTTGCATCAGTTGCTGCAATTCTAGATCCGTCTGCCATCCCAACACCATGTTCAGGAAGGCATCGCCGGTAAACCCGACCGCCTCGGTAGACCACACCGAGGACCTATCGACCGGTCCGAATCGGCTCTCCAGTTCTCCCATGGCCAGGCGGAAATGGGTATGTGGCTCAACATTACTGCCCATACCAACGAAAACTTCGGGCATTACCGCTACTCCTGACTGCGCTCAATCAGTATTCCCACTTCACGGGAACCACGAATTGCGCCGGGCTTGCTCAGGCGCACCCTTACCCAGGACACACCGAACTCGTCGATGATGATACCGGCAATGCGCTCCGCCAGGGTCTCCACCAATTGAAAACTGGATTGTTCCACAAACTCGATAATTCGCTTGGCCACACTCTTGTAGTCCAGCGTGTCCTGAATGGAGTCCGTAGACGCCGCCTTGCGGATATCGGTCGCCATTTCCAGGTCTATACCCACCGTCTGCTTGATGGCACGCTCCCAGTCCCAGATTCCGATAACGGTCTGTACCCTGAGGTCGCTGAGAAAAATAAGGTCACGCGCTTGCTGTTGTGCGGGCATAGGGTCTTGCTCTCCTTTCGCTTTCAGCCAATAGCAGCCAGCGGCTGCAATTCGGCGAGGGGCCACCTGGCCCGAGTCTGCATAGGCGTCGTATCCACCTGGCCCGCGGCCAGGCGAACATAGCCTGCATAGGCAATCATCGCCCCATTGTCGGTACAAAACTCCAGACGCGGGTAAAAAACCTGCCCCCCCATATCGAGCACCTGTTGCTTCAGGAGGTGACGCAAGGCCTTGTTGGCACCTACCCCACCCGCCACCACCACGCGGCGCAATCCGGTCTGCTTGAGGGCCCTGACGGTTTTGCCCACCAGGGTTTCCACCACCGCATCCTGGAATCCGCGGGCAACATCAGCCCGGGTCTGCTCACTCATGTCCAAATCACGGGTGGCAATTACCACCGCCGTCTTGAGGCCGCTGAAACTGAATTCCAGCCCGGGTCTGTCCAGCATGGGTCTGGGAAACCTGAATACATTCGACCGGCCCTGTTCAGCCAGCGCCGCCAGGGCGGGGCCCCCCGGGTAGGGCAAGCCCAGCAACTTGGCGGTCTTGTCGAATGCCTCACCGGCGGCGTCATCCAGGGTTTGACCCAGGGTTTCGTAGCGCCCGACCGCCTGCACGTTAACCAGCATGCTATGACCACCTGAAACAAGCAGCGCCAGGAAGGGCATGGCCGGAGCCGGGACCTCCAGCATCGGGGCCAACAGGTGACCCTCCATGTGGTGCACCCCAAGGGCCGGCACTCCCCAGGAGCGGGCAAGTCCGGTGGCTACACTCGCCCCCACCATCAAGGCACCAATCAGGCCGGGGCCGGAGGTATAGGCAACGCCATGGATATTCTCACGGGTACTGCCAGAGCGCTCCAGCACCCTGTTAATCAGGGGAACCAGCTTCCTGACGTGGTCCCTGGAAGCCAATTCGGGCACCACCCCACCGAAATCCGCATGCAGGCTTACCTGGCTGTACAGGTCGTGGGCCAACAAACCCCCTTCGCTGTCATACACGGCCACACCGGTCTCATCACAGGATGTTTCAATACCCAGAACTCGCAAAAAGACCCCTTCCGGACCTGGACTTGACCGGGTTTGGCTGAAAACTTTGCAATTGTACAGTGCTGCCGGTAGTATACGCGCCCTTTCCTGTCCGGAGAGAGGACGCTGCGCCCGGACAAACTAATACAACACTTTTGTGAGGTGAAAAGGCTTATGCCTAGCGTTCGTGTAAAGGAAAATGAATATTTTGACGCCGCACTGCGTCGCTTCAAGCGCGCCTGCGAAAAGGCCGGAGTTCTGACCGAATTGCGCCGTCGCGAGTTCTATGAGAAACCGACCCAGGAACGCAAGCGCAAAAAGGCCGCGGCCGTAAAACGCCATGCCAAGCGCCTGTCCCGCGATACGACGAAACACAAGCGTCTGTTCTAAGATTTTTGCAGTGCTCCCGGATTTCTATTAGAGGCGGCTGACCTACGAAGTCAGCTGTTCCTTACTATGTCATTGAAAAATCTCATTATCGAAGACATGAAGGACGCCATGCGCGCCGGCGACAAGCTTCGTCTGGGGGCCATACGCATGGCTTTGGCGGCCATCAAGCAGAAAGAGGTCGACGAGCGAATTACGCTCGACGATGAAGCCGTGCTGTCTGTCCTGGAAAAAATGCTTAAACAGCGCCGGGAGTCGATTAGTCAGTTCCGAGACGCAGGCAGGGAAGACCTGGCCAAGCGGGAAGAGGCCGAGGCCGAAATCCTGAGCGCCTACATGCCGGAGCCACTGGCCGAGGCAGAACTGGAAGCCATAGTGAAAAAGGCAATCAGCGAAACCGGGGCCGAGTCCATGCGCGATATGGGCAAAGTCATGGCCATCGTCAAGGCGCAGGCCCAGGGCCGCGCGGACATGAGCGCAGTCAGCGCCAGAGTTAGAACCCTCCTAGGTAGCTAGCTTCCGTGAGGGCCAAGATGGCCCGATTTAACTGACTGCAAGCGGCCCGATTCGGGCTATAGTTTTCGGAAGGTTAACCGGAGAGTTCGATGGCCGGCCGAATCCCCCAACATTTCATCGATGAGCTGATCGCCCGGGCAGATATTGTCGAGGTGATCAGCTCTCGCATGCCTTTGAAAAAGGCAGGCAGGGAATTCAAGGGCCTGTGTCCCTTCCATGGCGAGAAGACCCCTTCGTTTACCGTTAGCCCCGGCAAGCAATTCTTTCATTGCTTCGGCTGTGGCGCCCACGGCACCGCGCTGGGCTTTCTCATGGAATACGAGCACATGGAGTTCGTTGACGCCATTGAGGCCCTCGCCGGAAGCCTGGGAATCGAGGTTCCCCGGGAGGACGGTGGCGCGGACGAGAAATCCCATACCGACCTGTACAGTCTGCTCGCGCGATCTGCAGATTTTTACTGGGAGCAAATGAAAACCAGCGACAGGGCCAAGGAGTACCTGAAGCGACGTGGTCTGGACGGACGCATCGCTCGGGATTTTCAGATTGGCTATGCCCCCCAGGGTTGGGACAGCTTGCTGAATCTCCTGGGTGAATCATCGAGCCAGCGCGACGGCTTGCTGGAGGCCGGAATGATTATCCGCAAGGACGACGGTCGGGAATATGACCGCTTCCGGGATCGCATCATGTTTCCAATCAGGGATTCCCGTGGCCGGGTAATCGCATTCGGCGGCAGAGTGCTCGACCAGGGCGAACCCAAATACCTGAACTCGCCCGAGACCCCGGTGTTTCATAAAGGGCAGGAACTGTACGGGATGTATGAGGCGCGCCAGGCCCTCAGGGACATCCCCAGGCTGCTGGTGGTCGAAGGCTATATGGACGTGGCCAGCCTTGCCCAGCAAGGCATTCAGTACGCGGTAGCGACCCTGGGTACCGCCACCACGCCGGATCACCTGCGGCGTTTGTTCAAAGTGGCCAATGAAGTGGTTTTTTGCTTTGACGGAGACAAGGCAGGACGCAGGGCGGCCTGGCGCGCACTTGAAAACAGCCTCGGCGTATTGCGCGAGGGTCGCCAGATTCGCTTCATGTTTTTGCCTGAGGGCGAGGATCCGGACACCCTGGTCCGGGCGGAGGGAGCTGGCGCCTTTGAGCAGCGCCTGGCCGAGTCGCTACCCCTGTCTCGATTCCTCATTCAGGAGCTTGAGAGCCAGGTGGACTCGCTGGACAGCGTCGATGGCCGCGCGCAACTTGCCGAACTGGCCCGGCCCATGCTGAATCGTATACCGATGGGAATCTATCGCGAATTGATGCTGGACGAACTGGCCAGCCAGGTTGGCATGTCGCCTGATCGCCTGGCCGGGCTGATATTCGATCAGCCCAAGCCGCAGCCGTCTTTGACCGTCAATTCAAGACCCTCCACAGACCTGGGTCGCAGCAATCTTGTACGCCGGGCCCTCGAGCTGTCACTGCACTATCCATCGGCCGCGGCCCAGCTGGAAGTATCGCCAGCGCTGCTGCGGGTAGAAAAAAAAGGAATTTCCCTATTAGCTTCTATACTTGAAGATTGCAGGAACAACCCCAATATCACCACTGCGGGCTTGCTGGAGCGATGGAGAGAGGAGCCAGAGGCGCCTCACCTCGGGAAGCTGGCCGGTGGCGAATTGCTTATCGATACTGAGCAGGCTGGCAGGGAATTGAAAGATAGCCTGGACAAGTTGGTAAGAGAGGCTGGCCCCGATCAGCGTACAGACTGGTTGCTAAGGAAAGCCGCCGAATCCGGGCTGGATCCCGCTGAGAAACAGGAACTTCGGGACTTGTTGGCACAGCGCGCAAGGCCAGATTGATACGCTGAATAATGGAATTTTTCGCTAATTTTTGCTAAACTGCCTGATTGTTTTGTCCGGCTCCAGAGGATCTGCCATCTTGAGTGAGAATATCCCCAGTGACAACAGCCGCCAGTCACAGCTAAAGCTCCTCATTGCGCGAGGCAAGGAGCAAGGCTACCTGACTTATGGCGAGGTCAACGATCACCTGCCAAATGACATCGTCGATCCGGAACAGATCGAAGATATCGTCAACATGATCAATGACATGGGCATCACCGTATACGAAAAGGCGCCCGAAACGGATTCCCTGATCCTTTCGGAAAATGCCGTATCCGACGATGATGACGATACCGAAGAGGCAGCCGAAGCGTTAGCCACGGTGGACAGCGAATTCGGACGCACTACTGACCCCGTGCGCATGTACATGCGCGAAATGGGCACGGTGGAACTGCTGACCCGGGAAGGCGAAATCCGCATTGCCAAGCGGATTGAGGAAGGCCTGAACCAGGTAAAAAGCGCAGTGGGCCTGTTTCCGCCCACTTTTGACCTGATCCTGCGCGAGTATGAACCCGTGTTGGCCGGAGAAGGCCGCCTGGCGGACCTCATCGTGGGCTTCATCGATCCGAATGAGGAAGAGAACCTGGCTGCCGCTGCTGCCGCGGCCCTTGAAGCCAAGGAAAATGAAGCCGCCGCCGCGGACAGCGACGGCGACGATAATGACGATGACGATGATGATGACGACGACGACGAGGAAGAAGCTCCCGCCAATACTGGACCCGACCCGGAAGAAGCCGCACGTCGCTTTGCCGTGATCGGCAAGTTGCACAAAAAGTCTACTGCTGCGATCGAGGCACACGGCTCGGATTCGGACAAGGCCCGCAAGGCCAGGGAAGCTGTAATTGAAGAACTGATGCAATTAAAGCTGTCGCCGAAACTTTTCGACTTGATGATCAACAACCTGCGCGCCGTCGTGACCAATATTCGCGACCAGGAAAGAGCGGTAATGCAGTTGTGCGTGCGCCAGGCCGGGATGCCGCGCAAGGACTTCATCGCGAGTTTCCCGAAAAACGAAACCAGCCTGGAGTGGGTGGACAAACACATCCGTGCCAAGCGCAAGCATTCATCGGTGCTGGCCAAGATGAAGGACGATATCGTCCGCTGCCAGAAGAAGCTGATCCGTCTGGAGAAAGAGAGCCTCCTGACCATCAACGAGATCAAGGAAATCAATCGGCAAATGTCGATTGGTGAGGCCAAGGCACGTCGAGCCAAGAAGGAAATGGTCGAGGCCAACCTGCGGTTGGTAATTTCCATTGCCAAGAAATACACCAACCGGGGTCTTCAATTCCTGGATCTTATCCAGGAAGGCAATATCGGCCTGATGAAGGCGGTAGACAAATTTGAGTATAGACGTGGTTACAAGTTTTCGACCTATGCCACCTGGTGGATCAGACAGGCGATTACCCGCTCTATCGCGGACCAGGCTCGAACCATTCGAATTCCGGTGCACATGATCGAAACGATCAACAAGCTGAATCGCATTTCTCGCCAGATGCTGCAGGAAATGGGGAGAGAGCCCCAGCCGGAAGAATTGGCCGCACGCATGGAAATGCCTGAAGACAAGGTTCGCAAGGTTCTGAAAATCGCCAAGGAACCGATTTCGATGGAGACACCGATTGGTGATGACGAAGATTCACACTTGGGTGACTTTATTGAGAATGTAAACGAAGCATCTCCGATCGATGCGGCAACCGGTGAGGGCCTAAAAGAGGCCACGCATGGCGTGCTGGCAGGGCTCACTCCTCGCGAAGCCAAGGTGCTACGTATGCGCTTTGGCATCGACATGAATACTGACCACACCCTGGAAGAGGTGGGTAAGCAGTTTGATGTCACCCGGGAACGCATTCGGCAGATCGAGGCCAAGGCCCTGCGCAAGCTTCGGCATCCAACCCGCTCGGAGCAACTCCGGAGTTTCTTGCTGGAAGACTAGCCAGAGCTCTCCAGCATAAAAAAGCGCCCGGTGGGCGCTTTTTTTTGTCCTTGATATTCTCAGGCAAATCGAAGGGTGTCACCCGGCAGGTGACACCCTTACGGTCATTCCTAGCCTTTCTTCAGCAAGTCGCGAATCTCCGCCAACAACTGCTCTTCATTGCTGGGGCCCGGAGGCGGAGCTGGCGGCGCTTCAGCCTCTTTTTTCTTCATTTTGTTCATCGCCTTAATCGCCATGAAAATAGCAAAGGCTACGATGACAAAGTCAAAAATCGTCTGCAGGAACATACCGTAGTTAAGGGTAACCGCCGCGGTATCTCCCGCAGCCTCCACCAGCACCACTGACAAATCCGAGAAATCTACCCCGCCCACCATCACGCCTATCGGGGGCATGATCACATCTTTGACCAGAGACGAAACAATCTTGCCGAATGCGGCACCAATGATGATACCTACCGCCATATCGACCACATTGCCGCGCATGGCAAAGTCTTTAAACTCTTTTACCAAACTCATTTAGATCTCCAGCTAAAACAAGTTGCTTCCGAAATCTTCGGAAAAATATCCCGCTTCCGGAATCCACGGTAACCCAATAGCTGCGCACTTATCAAAGAGTTTTTGACCGTTTTACCGGCTCGCCCGAGCCGAAGGAACCGGGAATCCGACTCGAAATACTTGACCCGGCCGGATCAGCGGCCTATATACGGGAAAAAAGCGGCTGAATAGCGGCGTCCGATTACTGAAAACTGAAACAGGACCGATCCGCCAGCCATCGAGACAGCCATCAAATGATGGTCCCAAAACAGGTAGGCAAACGAGAGATTCATGACCAAGCACCGCCTAGACCCCCGTCGTTACACCGGTAGTCCGGATGACGATCTGGACGATGATGACATCCTGGAAGAAGACAAACCGGTAATTCGGAAATACCGGGATGCTGAACTAAAGGGCCATAAGCCGCACAAGACTCCTGACAGACGGCCCAAGCGGCCGGAGCACGAGTCCGACTAGAGCACCCCGGAATGGTCCAAATAGGCTCGGCGATCGTGACCTGTGGTTCGCTCGAGGCTATACTCTGCGTCCGCGACAAATCACCCAAGGGCCTCTAGCTCAATTGGTTAGAGCAGTGGACTCATAATCCATTGGTTGCAGGTTCAAGTCCTGCGGGGCCCACCACTTTTCCCGGTGTAATCGAGAAGCGAGCCAGACTGGTAGGTCCGATCGCCACAGTAGAACTGCAAGAGCCCACGGCACAATTTCAAGGCTGGTATCGCAACTGGTTATTGATGCTCGGAACGGTTGGGGCGCGGGTGATTCCGCAGCGCAAAAACCAGGGCGGAATGAGATGCAAAGCCCGCGCAAAAGCCGCGAAATTGCCTACAGACGAATCCACGCACTCTCGGTTGGGGGGCGCAACTGAAAGAACCCCGGCTCCCAATCAAAAGTGTTCATCACTAACCCTGTGACAGCCGCTGTTCGAGCAATCCTGATCCAGGGTGATCCCCCGATGCTTATCCACGCTGGGCCGGTAATCATTGGCATGACAGCCGGCACAGAAGGGCGCGTAAGCCGGGGCTGACCAGGTCACCAACTCGGAATTGCCACCATGGCAGTCCGTGCAAGTGAGCGCACGTCTGTGCTCTCCCGGATAATTGGCCGACATGTGTTGGAAAATATGCGGCACCCAGAAGTCCGAGGTATGGCAATAATTGCAGTCCCGGTTGGTCAGGAAATGGCCGTTATTCTTGCCGGTTGCCGTCACCCCGTTGTGACAGGTCGAACAAGACCCGGTCACGGTGCTGTGGTCAAAGGTCGCGGGCAACCAGGCCACGGTGGAATGACATAGGTCGCACTCGCCGTTGGTCGCGAGATGAGTGGTTCCCTTACCCGTGGCGGTACTACCGTTGTGACAGGTGGAGCAGGTCCCCGGATTCACACCGGCGTGATCGAACACCGCCGGCACCCAGGCGTTGCTGGTATGGCAGTCATCACAGGTATCGGCGCTGGGAACGTGCGTGGGTGTCTTGCCGG
>JAPHSC010000340.1 GCA_026193125.1 Gammaproteobacteria bacterium | reverse complement strand
TCCAGCTGTTTTCCGAGTTAATCGCACAGCATACCCGCGGCTGGGTTGACGATTAATGCGCTTAACCAGACGCATCACAGGATTGATTCCATGAAAGCAATGATTCTTGCGGCCGGGCGTGGTGAGCGCATGCGCCCGCTGACCGATACCACACCGAAACCGTTGTTGCGCATTGGTGGACAAACGATGATCGAACGCCATGTGCATGCCCTGGCGCGGATCGGGATTACCGGGCTGGTCATCAATTATGCCCACTTGGGTGAACAGATTGAAAAGGCGCTGGGTGATGGCCATGCATACGGTGTTGAGATCAGCTATTCACCGGAAACAGGCGGCGCGCTGGAAACGGGTGGCGGTATATTCAATGCACTAGCGCTGCTGGGTAATGACCCCTTCCTGGTGGTGAACAGTGATATCTGGACTGACTTTGCGTTTCAGCAGTTGCCGTCACAGCCCGACGGCCTGGCACACCTGGTCATGGTCGACAATCCCGAGCATCACCCGGAAGGGGATTTTTCCCTGTCAGCGGGGCTGCTTTCACCGAAGGGGCCGGCGATGCTGACCTTCAGTGGCATCGGTGTCTATCGACCGGAACTGTTTTCTGAATGTACCGCGGGTGCCTTTCCCCTGGCACCGCTATTAAGGCGTGCCATGGAGGCCGGGCAGGTGAGTGGTGAGCACTACCGTGGCATCTGGTTTGATATCGGCACACCCGAGCGGCTGGATGCAGTCAACCGGGTGGTGATCAACCTGCAATAACGGTTTATCTGCTGATTCAAAAATATGATGTGGTATTGATAATTACGCGGGACAGTGGCTAGCTGGTTTCTATCCATAAACGCTGTCATTGCTCTCGCCAAGGCGCAAAGGCGCCAGGAATAAATATTAACTATTCATTTATAGTAATGGCTTATACCTTTGCGATCTTTGCGTCTTGGCGAGAGATTTTCATTCTGGATGGATGTTAACTAGCGATGGGCCAGGAAATCGAAGCGGTACGTTTTACCCCCGAGGATTTCGTGGAGTACGCGGAGCGTTTGCGCGCCGAGACGGCGTTGCTGAGTGAGTGGTTTGCAGCCGGTGCTTTTTCGCCCCGGGATCGCATGGGCGGGTATGAACTTGAGGCCTGGCTGGTGGACAGCCAGTCGCGCCCGGCACCGCTCAATGATGTTTTCCTGAAGAATCTGGACAATCCCATGGTGGTGCCGGAGCTGGCGCGTTTCAATGTTGAATTGAACGACCATCCCCAGCACCTGTGGGGCTCTGCATTCAGCCGCTTTGAGGCCAGTCTGGGCGCCACCTGGCAACAGTGCATTGCGTGTGCGGCCGAACTGCATTTGCATCTGATGATGATCGGTATTCTCCCGACCCTGCAGGAGAGCGAACTCACGCAGGCAAACATGTCGGACCTGAAACGCTACCGGGCGCTGAATGAGCAGGTATTGCGCCTGCGTGAGGGCAGGCCGCTGGAGCTTGACATCAGTGGACGCGAGCATCTCAGTATTGCGCATAACAGCGTCATGCTTGAGGCGGCGACCACCTCCTTTCAGCTGCACCTCAAGGTGCACCCGGACAATGCCCGTCGTGCCTACAATGCCTCGATGATTATCTCTGCGCCGATGGTGGCGGTTGCGGCCAATTCACCCTACCTTTTCGGTCACGAGCTGTGGAATGAAACCCGTATTCCGCTGTTCGAGCAGTCGGTATCCGTGGGTGGTTTTGCCGGTGCCAGCCACGGGCCGCTGCGCAGGGTTACCTTCGGTTCCGGTTATGTGCGGGATTCCATCCTCGAGTGCTTTATTGAAAACGAACAGCATTATCCCATCCTGCTACCGATGCATTTCCATGATGGCCTCGAGCAGATGTCACATGTACGCCTGCACAATGGCACCATCTGGCGCTGGAATCGGCCCCTGATCGGTTTTGACTATGACGGTATCCCGCACTTGCGTATCGAGCACCGCACGGTGCCTGGCGGCCCCACGATTCTGGATATGATGGCAAACGCGGCATTGTTCTATGGATTGATGCAGGCGCTGATGACGGCAGAAACCCCGCCGGAACGGCAGCTGGACTTTTCGGTTGCGCGCGATAACTTCTATGCGGCGGCCCATCACGGGCTGGGTTCGCATATCACCTGGCTGGGTGGAGAGCGTGGCTCGGTGCAAAGCCTGTTGCAGGAGCAGTTGCTGCCAATGGCGCGGCGCGGGCTGCAGCAACTGGAAATCGATGCAGAAGATATCAATCGTTATC
>JAPHSC010000280.1 GCA_026193125.1 Gammaproteobacteria bacterium | reverse complement strand
TCCAGTTCCTGTTCACCGGCAAGATGGAAGTCACCCAACACATGCTCGTGGTCATGCGGCATCAGTACCCGGCGCAGCTTGCCGGTCTCTACTTTGCGGCCACCGATGACACAGGGAATGTTGATGCGCTCGCCAGCCAGATCTTGCAGTTTCGCCTTGACGGAAAGCGTCTCCCGGCTGCCGGGAGCATACTCCCGTACCGGCTCATTGATTGGCGTGACGGCGCGGAAAATAGTTTCTTTCATCGACCTCATCCCCTGGTTCACAAAGCGCGCGTGTCGGGCACATCCTGCCGAATTAATGCGGCAATACTCTTGCCCTGGTTTGGTTTCGTAGCGAAAAATTCAAGCTGCTGCCCACGCTGCCTCTATTCCCGGCCACGTGCCAGTTCAAAACGAATATCCCCATTCTCCAGCTGTGCCACCTCTTGCCAACCAGCAGCCCGATACACGCTCTCGGCACGTGTATCACGATCGGTGCTCAACCAGATGTTGCGTGAGGACAGACTCCATAACCACTGTACGGCCTGGTCAAGCAACTGGCGGCCTATACCGCGACCCTCGAATCCCGGCTCCACGAATAGCGCCCAAATATTACGCTCGCTGGCGTTGGCTACGCTAAACCCCAGGATCATGCCATTTTCCTCCCACACCCAACCACGCCCTGTCTCGGTTATGGCCGTCAAGGTCCGCGCTTCGGTGAGCCAGAGTGGCCGGGACAGGATGTTTTGTTTCACCCGCAGGCGCAATGAATTCAGCGCTGCCACATCGGTGGCTTGGGCTTCGCGTAGCATGCATGGCTCCCTAATGCCGTTCTTGCTCGAGTACGCAGTATTTCATGTAGTCAGCCGCCTGATTGGCCGTCCAGTCAGCTTTGGACGTCTTGTCCATCTTCTCGCACCAGGCAGGACTTCCCACCTCGGGCTCGCAAGCCGCAAGACAGAACGTACCTAACAAAATTAGCAGAACTATTTTTTTCATAAGAGGGTTCTCGGCACCAAGGGCCACTCCAAATTCTGGCGGCCGAATATCAGGACAACCATTGCGTTCCCGCCACCACCGCAACGCCTGTCAGCGCAGTCAGGCCCAATTGAACGATAGCGACCCGAATACCCAGTGACAGGCCAACCGCACCTCCACCCTTGGGATAGCGGATCATGAGCCCATAAAGGACGGCGGTGATGAGCAACAGGCTCAGCGGAAGAATGGCAAGAAGTGTATTGGGTCCAAAGACTGACGCCAGACCCGTCAAGGACAAGACCAGGGCCATCACCATGGTACCGGCGTAGGCCAGCAAAGTCGCAGAAAACACCGTCCAGTAGGATGCGTCAAAGGCGGCCGACCAGCGTGTCCCCAGAACTGCAAACCAGGCGCCAAAAAAGGAAGCAGCGACGATTGCCAGCAGCAATACGGGATAGAACATGCCAGAACTCATCGAACCTCCTCATAAACAACAAGGTCATCGCGATCCAGGAATATTTACATTTTACCTTGGACAGGCTTGATCGCTATCCCTCCCCCGACCCGGGGTGGCAGCGGCGAGCAGCCGGATTCACCCGGCCCCCATGTAAAAGCAGTTCAGCTTGTTCCCGTCCAGGTCACGAAAATAGGCAGCGTAGAAACCCTTCATACGTTCGCCCGGCTTGCCCTCGTCGCTGGCTCCCAGTTCCATGGCCTTCTTGTACAGGGCATCGACAGCTTCCGGTCCATCCACCGCCAACGCAATCATGGTGCCATTACCATGGGTTGCCGCGGCGCCATCATAGGGCTTGATTACTGAAAGCATGGGTTGTTCCGGCGTTCTTCCCCATGCAATAAATCGCTCGGACTCCATAAAGCGCTTGGCGCCAATTTGCGCCAGCAACTGGTCGTAGAAAGCCGCCGCCCTGCCGATGTCATTGGTGCCCAACGTCACGTACCCAATCATTGCCTACCCCCGAAAGTTGTGGTCGATTCTTGCTGAAGATCGAAATCATACTGTTCAATCGCACCACCATACGCGATGCGCCATGCGCTCGGCTAGTCCCGATTCCTCTCCCTGCGAGCAACCAGGTAAAGCACACTGCCCAGGGCCAGGAACAGAGCGGTTGAGAGTACCGCGTCCAGGGAAACCTGGCTCAATAACCAGATACAAACAGCGGCACCCAGGATCGGAATAAGGTAGCCGCCGGGAAGGTGAAAACGTGCCTTGTCCTTGCCGAACTTGCCCCGCAAGCGGGGAATGGCACCTATGCAAAGCAAGTAGATCAAGAGTCGGGACAATACGCTCATACTCGCCAACCAGACAAAGGACCCATAGGACGCCAGGGCAAAAGCGGCAACACCGAAAAAAATCACTGAGTGACTGGGGGTTTTGTATACCGGATGGACGCCGGCAAACCACTCTGGCAGGTGACCTTCACGGGCCAACACGTAACTGGCCCTCGGCGTGGACAGCATGGCGCCGGCCACGTTGCCGCCAACTGATGCCACCACCCCCGCCATGACCAGCGCCGCACCGGCAGGGCCCATCAGCACCGCCGCCATATCCACCAAAGGCCGCGTGGAACTGGCCAGGTCCGGCAAAACGGCCACTGCCAGCGACTGGATCAGTCCATATAACAAGGTCGAGACAATCAAGGCCCAGAGCAAGGCCCGGGGCATGTCGCGCTGGGGGTCTCGTGCCTCGGCTGCCGGCACCAGTCCCGATTCAAATCCTACAAAGGCATAGACCAGGATAATCAGGGCCGCACCCCATTCCCGCCCGGCAGGTACCAATACATGAGAAGCGGGCAAAAACTCCGGGGGAATTTGCCATATACCGACTCCAATCAACACAGCCAGTGGCAGCATTTTCAACAGTGTCAAAATCCCCAGTGATTGCATTGCCTGGCGTGCGCCAATCACATTCACCCATACCAGGGAGGCACAAATCAGCAACAGGATAAACAACCGACTGGCTCCGCTGTCTGCACCGGGGATGAAATATCCAAGCGTATTGACCAGCAAATTAATATTGGCCGCAAATGCCATAACGCGCGCAATGTAGAAGGTCCAGCCGGTCTGGAAACCTACTATCGGACCAAAGGCCGCGCGGGCATAAAGTATCGGGCCACCCGTGCCCCTGAAATAGCTGGAGACCTCGCCAAAGCACAAAAGTACAGGCGCCATCAACAAGCCGCACAAAACAAACGCGATGGGACTGTATGCGCCAAGCAACTCCGCCGCCCTGGCCGGCACGCCGAAAATACCGGCACCGATAATCCCGTTTATCACCAGCAGCCAGAGACCTACCACCGAGAACTGGCGTGGAAGAGGCTCTTCTCCCGTTTCAATGTCCACTTTCATGCAGGCGTCGGTTCCCGATCTTGTTATTGGCACCCAGTCCTGGACTGAACCCGGGCGCATGTTTTTATGGTCGTTTCAGCGATGTCCGGCAATGCTACGGCGATTCCCTTGGCCGCTACGAGTCACGCTCGTTCACGCAATTCTACCCAGGCGCGCCCGAAGTCCTTGGAGCTTAGCGTGAATATGACCACAGGGGTACCGGCCTCAGGGTAGCGACGCCATTGTCGAGTCCAGGCATCTCAATCCCACTCTATGGGTTCCAGCGGGTCGCCATCTATTTCCAGTTCAAACAGATCCGGCCGGGAGTAATGGCCGGCCACATCCAGCGAGCGCTTGCCGCGGACACTAAGCGTCGCATCCAACTCGCAGACCAGCAGACCTTCGTCGCGATACATGGGGCCGGCCACAATCTCTCCCCCCGGTGCCACGATCACCGAGCCACCCGGATTCACCCACTCCTGGTCATCGGGATATAACTCGGTCTTGCCCGGAAAATCCGGCAGAAAATCACTGCCACGCAAAAGGGTCCCGGCCGAGAGTACCCAGCAACGACCCTCCCGGGCTATATGCTGCATGCTGCCGACCCAGCCGTCGCCCTGGTCATAGGTGGGCGCCACGTAAATCTCCACACCCTGGGCATACAAGCCATAGCGCGCGAGAGGCATGAAATTCTCCCAGCAAATCAGCCCACCCAGGCGCCCGTAAGACATTTCCACTACCTTCAGCCCGCTGGCATCGCCCATACCCCAAACCATACGCTCGGGGTTGGTGGGCATAAGCTTGCGGTGCCTGTTCAGGATCGTGCCACCTGGACCGATCACAACCAGGGCATTGTAGATTGTACCCCGGCTGAATCGGCCGTCTCGCTCGTTCATACCTATTACCACGGTCATGCTGGTCTCTGCAGCAACAGCTTGCAATGGCTCCAGGTCCTTGCTCTCCATATCTACCGAATTATCCAGCAGGAGCGCGTGCAGTTCCTCGCTCAGGCCGTAATCAGTACCCGGACGCAAGCGCCATACCCAGGCTGGATAGGTCGGGATAAACGTCTCCGGGAAAACCAGGAGCTCGATGCCCTCTTGCGCGGCAGCGCGAATAATTCCTACCGCTTTCTCAATGGTGCGCGCCTTGTCCAGAACCACCGGTGCCACCTGGGCGATTGCTACCTTGATCACGACCCTCTCCTTTGCCATTTATGACTTAACTTTAGATGATCAGGAAAACTCGCGGGCCAGGCCACGCCACAGGAAGATGCGGAATCAAGCAAACAAGTCGATTTCCGGTTGAGTGCTATCCAGGCGTACTTTTCGCGTGAATTCCATACCGAGCTTTTCGAGCACTCTCACCGACGCGCTATTTCCTGGTGACACCACTGCGACAATCGGGTCCAGGTGAAGTTGCTCCTTGGCAAAATCCAGGACAGCTCTAGCCGATTCCGTGGCATAGCCCTGGCCGGAGAATTCAGGCAAGAGTGCATAGCCAATGTCGACATCATCCAGGACCTCACGAGAAATCAAACCGCACATACCTATGACTGCGCCACTATGCTTATTGGACACACGAAATAGACCAAATCCATTTTCTTTGTAACTGGCCATGGGCCCGTCACGAAGATAGCTGCGGGCATCTTCCAGATTACGCACGCCCTTATCCCCGATATTTTCCAGAAAAGAGGAGTCATTGAGCAGCCGCAGAATAAAATCAGCATCCTCCAAAGTCAGATGCTCAATACGCAGACGCTCGGTTTCCAAATAGAACATGGATGTCAATTCCGGCAAGGGCCGTCAGG
>JAPHSC010000037.1 GCA_026193125.1 Gammaproteobacteria bacterium | reverse complement strand
CAATCCCGGTTGAGATGGTCATCCGGGGATACCTGACCCTGCCGCCAGGGATAGAGGAAGCGCGTGACCTGCCCCTGGTGGTCAACCCGCATGGCGGACCCCATGGTCCACGCGACTGGTGGGGCTACAACCCCGAGACCCAGTTCCTGGCCAGCCACGGCATGGCGGTTCTGCAAGTGAACTTTCGCGGCTCTGGTGGCTACGGCAGGGACTTTGAGAAAGCCGGCTATCGCAACTGGGGCAGCAAGATCCAGTACGACATTATTGACGGCACCCATTACCTGGTTGAACAGGGTATCGTGGACAAGGATCGCATATGCATCTACGGAGGTAGCTTCGGCGGCTATTCGGCGTTGCAAAGCTCCATCCTGGCGCCCGACTTGTTCGCCTGCGCCGTGGGCTTTGCCGGTGTGTACGACTTGCAAATGATGTACGAACTGGGCGACATCCCCGAGCGTGAATCGGGCATCACTTTTCTTGAGAAAGTGATCGGCCAGGACGACGAGAACATGACCGCCTTCAGCCCGGTATTCAACGTGGATAAGCTCAAGGCGCCGGTGTTACTGATTCATGGTGAAGAGGACCCCAGGGCGCCGATCGAACAGGCTGAAGAACTACGCGACGCACTGGAGAAGAAAGGTCACCCCTACGAATGGGTAGTCATGGAAGACGAAGGTCACGGTTTTTACAATGAGAAAAACCGTGAAGACATGTATAAAGTCCTGCTGACTTTCCTCGACAAGCACCTGAAACCAGAGGCCGATACAATCAAGCAACCCTGAGCAAAAAAAGGGCTCCCGATGGAGCCCTTTTCGTTTCTGTTACACCCAGACTTATCCGCCCAAGTCTATGTGTCCCGAGCAAGTCCCTAGTTGGCGGCACCTGCCGGACGCCTGGTACTCTCGCGCACCGCGGCGACCTCGTCGATGGATACCACACCGCCTGGATTGCCCCAGCTGTTATAGACGTAGGTCAGGATATTCGCGATCTCATCGTCATTCAGGTGACTCATTGGCGGCATCACGGAATTGTAATCCTCGTCATTAACTGTAATGGGACCGGAGATGCCGTTGATTACCGCCTCTATGACACTCTTCTTGTCTGCCAGGAAATCCGATCGTGCGATGGGCGGGAACACGCCCGGCAGACCCATGCCATTGTTCTGATGACACACCGAACAGGTGCCATTAAACAGGATAGCGCCGGCTGCAGCCTGGTCTTCCAAAGTCGCCTGTCCAGCCTGCTGCGCCGCTGTCACCTGGACCATCACCGGGGCGCCCTCGCCCACGGCCTTGTCAGACAGATAGACGTTATCCACCTCTTTGCCCGTGTAGATTTCCTTATTCAATTCTCCTTCGACCTTCAGCATACCCAGCGCGCCCTTGTTAAAGGCGCGGAAGATACTGTGGTCAATCAGGATGAAGGTGCCAGGTGTCTCCACCCGGAATTCGGTAATGACAGATCCGCCTGCCGGCACCAGGGTGGTCTGTACATTTTCCTGGAAATGGGAGCCACCCTCACTGTAAACCTTGTCAAAAATCTCACCAATCACGTGGAAACTGGAGACCAGGTTCGGACCGCCGTTGCCCACGAACAGGCGGACCGTATCGCCCACTTTTGCCTTCAGCGCGTTCTCGCCAACCAGTGCGCCCTCGGCGCCATTGAACAACACATAAGTGGCATTTTCTTCGATGGCCTTTTGCATATCGAAGGGCTGATTACCCTTCTCTCGATACTTACCCACGGTATAGAAATCACCCTGCATCACGTAATACTCGTGATCCACCGGTTCCAGGCCTCCTGGCGGCTCCACCAGGATCAGGCCATACATGCCGTTGGCAACATGCATGCCCACAGGCATGGTGGCGCATTGGTAGACAAAAAGTCCCGGGCTCAGCGCCTTGAAACTGAAGACGGATTCGTGGCCGGGTGCAGTGAAACTCGACGTCGCGCCACCGCCCGACCCCGTGACGGCGTGCAGGTCAATATTATGTGGCATCTTGGAACCGGGATGATTCCTCAGGTGAAATTCCACCGTGTCGCCCTGGCGTATGCGGATGAAACTGCCCGGGACGGTACCCCCAAAGGTCCAGAATCGGTAATTCACACCCTCGGAAATCTGCATATCCTTTTCAACCACCTCCAGCTCGACGATGACCCTGGCAGGGTGGTCACGATTTACCGGTGGTGGGACCTCTGGCGGGCTGGTCAGGATGGCCTGTATGGGATCACCCTGTGGGGGGCCGAAATCACCCCTGGCAGAGCCACCAGAAAATTCCTGGGATTGGGCGATAACAATCGGCTTGGCGTCAGCTTCTGCTGACTCGACATTGTGAGCGACAAGCAGCGCAGCGGCTGCGAACAGGATTACCAGGGCTTTTGTATTCACGGAAGGACTCTCCACGGATGACACTCGCTTAGCACGATATTCGTGGCGTGAAGAGCCGTAAAAAATAAGTATTTATGCCGTTGTTCTTGGGATTGCCGACACAGCTCGCGCCAAATAACAGGAAAACCCTTTAGTTAACATCGAGTTGGGATTAGCTTCATGCCAGCCAATCCGAGAACCAACCCAGTGGCTGATGAGCCCTGGCCACCGAAACCATGAACAAAACAACGGTTAATGCGAGAGCGAAGTAGACGCCTCGCTGGAATTTGCTACGGCCGCGCTTCAAGGCAAAACTGCCCAGTACGATGTAAACCAGCAACAGCACCACCTTTACGCTCAACCAGGACTGCGCAACAGGGTACTGGTGGATCAGAAACATTAGCCACACAGCACTGGCCAGCAAAAGTGTATCCACCAGGTGAGGCGTGTATTTGAGCAATGGATGACGTAACCATTTTGAATCAGCGAACATCAACCCGCCTCGACATACGAACAGGGCGATGCTGGTGGCAACCAGGAACACATGAGCGTGTTTTACATACAGGTAGAGCACTACAAACTCCGCGACACCGGCCTATCCCGGCTGCCCGTCAACCCGGGGCTGCAAAAAGGCCGGCCCGTATTTCGCGGCCCAGGCCGCCAGGGCCAGGAACCAAACACCGGCGGCCAATAAGTTCATCCAAACAGATGTGGAGGGAAACACTTCGGCCGCAACCCGGGCCACGGCGGCGAACTGGGTCATCAGGAAAATCCACCAGCCTGCCTTGTCCAGCACCAGCGCCCTGCCGGAGTGCCCCATGGTGACACGGGTAATCATGGACAACAGCATACCTCCGAGAAAACCCAGGGTCAGCGCATGCAGCGGCGCACGGCCCAACCAGTGGGTCGCAAAAACGGCCATGCCCAGGTCCTGGCCAAGTTGCAGGAACAGACCGATAACCAGCCAGGCAAAGGAAATATGCAAGACACTCAACAGGGGATTGCCGTGTTCCACTCGTGGACGCCAGCGCATGGCGAACACCAGCGCGATCAGGCTCATACCCAACACCGGCACCCAACTGAATTTTGGATGTAACTCCAGCGCGGCCCTGGCCAGCGCTAGCAGCACAAAGGTCCGGAGCATCCAGTCCGGCCGCCAGACCTTGTAGTCTTTAATCACGCAGGAAGTGAAAAAGGGCACCATGCGATGCGAAACGGTGAAAAAGACGGTCAGCAGGAAGCCCCAAAGTCCCATCGATCTGACGTAGGGCCAAAGATCAAAACGTCCTTTCGTCAACATCCAGGCAAACGCGAGGCTGGCCATCAGCCCCGCCGCCAGACCAATCAACACACCCTGGGAATGGGATACGGTTTCCTTGGCGACCAGCCAACTGGAGAACAATCCACCTACGACCAGTGCCCAGCCGGCAAGGTAGAGTAGCCAGCCGATCAGGAATAACTCCTGGCTGCAGTAAAGTCCCGCTAACAGCAGCGGCAGGGCCAGCAGCATTAACGCAAAGGCCATTTGGCAAAGCCGCTGCGGCAGGGCTGGCGCAGGCTGCCAGCGTGGAAAGACCGTGATCAGGAAACCAAACATGAACGGTGTGACCACCAGGAACCACATCATGGCCCCGTGGGAAATCAAGCCGGGTACCAGGGGCTCCAGGCGGGTGCCAAACCAGGTCCGGGCGAGCTGCATGGCCAGCCACCAGCCCGACACCAGCACCAGGTAAGCCAGCCCCGTAGTGAAGAACATGCGATGAGGCGCGAGCATGAGGCTGCGCCAATTCATGTTTCCAGTAGTCATTTAATGCGATCTCCCGGACCAGAGTCGCATTATGCAGCATCCTTGGCAGGCACAACTTGACCTGTCTCAAGTGGTGCTGTTTCTCGCCAGCCTTCGCATACAGGGCTAGAATAGCCACTCACTATAACCACCGGCCCCTCCTTTCTGATTTTGAGGTCATGCGTATGCCCACCAGGGAATCGGACAGCCCACTCAGACACCTGCGAGCCTCGGATATACGGGGCATTGCCCAACTGGCCAACCAGGCCACCCAGGGTGTGACGGGTATTACCGAAGGTGTGCACCGGTCCGTGCTTGCAACCATTGGCTTTAGCGGTGGACGCTCTGAAGGCCAAACCCGTGGTCTGACCGGCATGGTCTACACCAGTGTCAGAGTGGTTACGCAATTGCTGGGTAAGGGTCTTGATGTGGCGCTGGCGCGACTTCAGCCCTTGTTTGAAATGCTCGAGGGCGACAAGCCGGAAACCCCCCGACGGGAAGCTGCACTTGCGGTGCTCAATGGCATCATGGGCGACCGGCTGGTGGCGAGCGGGAATACCTTTGCCCTGCCCATGAGTCTGCGCTACCGGGGCCAGGCCCTGGACCTGCAATCTCTTCCGCCAATGCCCGGGGTCACGGGCAAAGTGTTGCTGATGATTCACGGCCTGTGCATGAGTGACCAGCACTGGCACGCCAAACACAAAACGCCCGGCACTGATCACGGCGAAGTGCTGGCTTCGACCCTGGGCTACACGCCGGTTCATGTTCGTTATAACTCGGGCCTGCACACCTCTGAGAACGGGCGCGAGCTTGCCACACAATTGGAGCAACTGCTCGCACACTGGCCGGTGCCGGTTGCAGAGCTCTGCGTCGTTGCCCATAGCATGGGCGGCCTCGTCATTCGCAGCGCCGTCCACCACGCCGGGCAGCAAGACATGCACTGGCCGTCCAGTCTTAAGAACATCGTATTCCTGGGCACACCCCACCACGGAGCCCCACTTGAGCGTGTCGGCAACTGGCTGGACGCGCTGATGGGCAGTTCACCTTATACCAAGCCGTTCAATGCATTGGGCCAGATACGCAGCGCGGGCATCACAGACCTGCGCTACGGTCATGTGCTGGACGAAGACTGGCAGGGCTACGACCGTTTCGATCTGGGTAGCGATCAACGCCAACGGCTGCCACTGCCCGAGGGTGTCGTCTGTTACAGCGTGGCGGCCACCACAGCGGCCAGGCGCAGCGCTTTGGTGGACCGTTTGCTTGGTGACGGACTGGTTCCTCTCAATAGCGCCCTGGGCCACCATGCCAAGGCGGACAAAGCACTTGCTTTCGCCGAGGACTCGCAGTGGATCGCCTATCACACGAGCCACATGGAGTTGCTTAGCCGCCCCGAGGTGACCCGCCAGATAGTGCGATGGCTGACGCCCGCGTAATTCAGGCGCGACCCACACCTGCGTGGCGGCGGTATAAGGTCTGCCGGTAGCGCCGTTGCCACGCGTGAAAGTTCCGTCAAATAAATACGCCAGTTAATACTATGCCGTGGCCTTTCGCGAAAAAGTGTATCCGACGTCCTGGCATCTCTGTATGGTGCATGACATAAATAAAAACTGAGGCCCTTTGACACACCCGCCTGGCAGTGTCGATAAACATCCGGTTCACCTGCTGTGGCCTCGAAAAAGCTCATCCGTGGAGTAAGCGTATGCAAATCTGGTCTCAAGCGACTGACATGGCGGCACAAACGCCGGCGGACAGAAACCGTTACGTGGATTTTCTGCGCTCGGTCTCAATCCTGGTGGTTATTGTCGGCCATTGGCTGATTGCCACCTCTTACATGGTTGACGGGGATATGACCGTCGGCCATTTGTTAAAGAGCCATCCCCAGACACAATGGCTGACCTGGATATTCCAGGTGATGCCGATCTTTTTTATCGTCGGTGGCTATTCCAACGCGGTGTCGCTGGAGAGCGCGCGGCGCAAACATCTCGGATATTCCGGCTGGCTGTACGCGAGGTTGAACCGACTGGTTGCACCGCTGCTGGTTTTACTGGTCGCCTGGGCCGGCATTGCGGTGATCATGCATGTGCTTGGGGTCAGCCCCAAGGTCATCCAGCTGGCTTCCCAGGCTGCCCTGATTCCCACCTGGTTCCTGGCCATCTACATCATGGTGGTCATCCTGGCTCCCATCACCTACGCGTTCTGGCAACGCCTGGGCTTTGCCTCTTTCTGGATGCTCGCGGCAGGTGCAGCCCTGATGGACGTGGCCTTCTTTGCCGCGGACATGCAATGGCTGGGTTGGACCAATTACTTCTGGGTCTGGCTCGCTGTCCATCACCTGGGCTTTGCCTGGCGGGATGGCAAACTGGGCAGTCCGGGGCGACTGGTGCTGTATTCAGCGCTCGCCTTTATTACCCTGTACCTGATGATATCCCAGGGACCCTACCCACTCGCCATGGTAGGTTCTCCCGATGAGGGACTGAGCAATACCTTGCCGCCCAAGGCCACCCTGCTGGTACTCGGAGTATTCCAGTTCGGTCTGTTGCTGGCGCTGGAACAACCCATGCGAAAAGTTCTCGCCGGCTTGCGTGTATGGACCGCCACGGTACTCATAAACAGCATGATCATGACCGTCTATCTTTGGCATATCACGGTGATGGTAGTCTTTGTCTCCCTGCTCTACCTCGCGGGTGGTCCCGGCCTTGGCTTTGAGCCTGGCAGCATGGCCTGGTGGCTCACACGTCCGGCGTGGATAGCCATTCTCCTGGTCTTGCTGACACCCGTAGCATTGTTGCTTTCGCCCCTGGAACGGGGCTCTCGCAAAACCGACTCGGCTATTCCATCACCGCTACGCCAGGTGACCGGAGCGGTCATGCTCAGCCTGGGTATAGCCTTGCTCGCGATGTACGGGTTTGGAGGTGGGCAACTCCTGCCCGGACTGGATCTTCGAGT
>JAPHSC010000106.1 GCA_026193125.1 Gammaproteobacteria bacterium | reverse complement strand
GGCCGGAGAGTTTCCCCATGGATCCGGTGGTGTTTACCGGTAGAATGCCGCTGGAGAAGTTCAAGGAAGAGCGTCCGCGTGAGTACCAGCGCAGGCTTGAAAACGGAACCCTGGAAAAGGCCCTGTGCGATCCGCCGACCAGGGAAGAGATGGTCTGGGTGTATTTCTTCGGATTTACGGCGCTGTTCATCGGGCTGGCCCTCGCCGTGGCTATTTTCTGGGCGCTACTGAGTCACTAGGAGACTTGCTTTACAATAGGAACAAGGCAAAGGTGCTACAGGTAGTGCCACCGCGATGACCGATAATGGTCGCCTCTTCCCGCTCGCAGGGAAGAGGCGACCGTCGTCTTCATGAGATAGACTGCAATAAAAGCGGTAGTATCAAGCAACGGATTGCGTCTGATAAAACCAAGAAGTTTTCGCAATTCAACTGTCGAGTAAATAGGGGCCATTCATGGCAAAAAATTTCTTAGTGGCGCTTACGCGCAATACCATCAGTTTGGTCGGTACAGCGCTGGCCGTGGCCAGTGCGACACTCATCATCACGTTGACCGTCATTCAGCAGATGGGTTTCCAGGGAAGCGCGTACCTGGGCTTGATCACATTCGTGGCCCTGCCCATGCTCTTGTTAACGGGATTGATTCTTATTCCCGTGGGCATCTCCCGCGAGCGCAGGCGCATGGCCGCCGCCGCTGCCGAGGGTGAGGAGTCAGTCGCGCTGTTTCCGGTACTCGATCTGAATAACGAGAGAGTGCGGAAGAATCTGATCATGTTCCTGATCTTCACGACCTTCAGTGTCGTGGTCCTGGGTTCGGCCACCTACAAGGGCGTGCACGTCATGGACTCGGTGGCTTTCTGCGGTACCGTTTGCCATACGGTGATGCAGCCTGAGTACACGGCGCACCAGCGTTCACCGCATGCACGGGTCCCCTGTGCCGACTGCCATATTGGTCCCGGCGCCGACTGGTTCGTGAAATCCAAGATTTCCGGTTCCTGGCAGCTGATTGCCGTGGCCCTGAATATCTACCCCACGCCGATACCCACGCCCATCCATAACCTGCGCCCCGCGCGCGAAACCTGTGAGCAATGCCATTGGCCGACAAACTTCGTGGGCGACTTGCTGAAGGTGCATACCAATTTCGCCGAGGACGAGACCAACAGTCAAAGCCAGACATCGGTGCTACTCAGGGTAGGCGGACTGGCCGGGCGCAAATCCTCCGGAATTCACTGGCATGTTAATCCGGACGTGAGGATTCGCTATAAATCGGATGAGTCTCGCGAAAACATTTATGACATCGAGCTGACCCGGCAGGATGGCACGGTCACCCTGTTCAAGGGCGATCCCGCACCCGAAGGCGAAGAGAGCCCGGATTGGAAGGTGATGGATTGCGTGGACTGCCACAATCGGCCATCGCATCGGTACAGATTGCCCAGTGACGAAGTTGACATGGCCATGGTCAGCATGGATATCGATCACAGTCTGCCATTCGTTAAGCGCGAGTCCATGCGCCTGCTGCAGGCCGGTTACGAAAGTCATGACCAGGCCAGGGTAGACATTCCCACCGGTCTTGAGGCCTTCTATACCACCGAGTACCCGGAGCTGGCAGGCACCCAGGCCGACGCGATTGCCAGGGCCGGGGATGAGTTGGTTGAGATTTATACCTCTAACGTGTTTCCCGCGATGAAAGTCGACTGGGGTACCTATCCGGATCATAGTGGCCACCAGGAATCTCCCGGATGTTTCCGTTGCCATGACCGTAAGCACAAGTCCGAGGAAGGCGCCAAGATACCGCGCAAGTGCGATACCTGCCACACTCTGCTCGCGGATGAAGAAGTGGATTCAGAAATTCTGAAAATTCTGAATCCCTAGAGTTTCGACCGGGCGGGGCGCTTCGTCCCGCCCGGTCGATTATTATTTTTCCGGCAGCTTCTGCCTCTGACAGTTCCCTTGCACAAGCCGGATCTCCGGATAGACGCCAAGCTGCGAATCCTGGCTGGCCAGACCCTATTGTGCCAGGCAGCCGGCCCGCGATTTATATTTGAACCGACAATACAGCAGGCGAGAACTTGGGCCCCCTAGTGTGGATTCCCCGTGCCCAGCAGTGTTCCGTTTCTTCGCATACGCGCATACAGCCAGCTCATGCTCAAGCCGCGTGCCGCCATGAACAGGGTGAAGGATAACCACAGGCCGTGATTGAACAAGCCACGAGACATGAACCAGGCCGGCAGGAATACCGCGAGAGTTGAAAAAAGCATGGTGTTGCGCATTTCCCTGGCGCGGGTGGCGCCCACGTAGACACCGTCGAACAGAAAGCTCCAGACCGATACCAGTGGCGACAGAATCATCCACGGCAGGTAACGCAGTGCCAGGGTCTGCACTTCGTCCAGTCCGGTCAGCAGCGTGATCAGGCCGCTGCCTGTCAGCAGATAGAGCACGGAAAAAATCGCCGCCACGGCGACCGACCACTGCAGCGAAACCTTCACCGCCTGGTCCAGGCCGGTTGCACTGCCCTCACCTACGGCACGGCCAACCAGGGCCTCGGCGGCGTTGGCGAGCCCGTCCAGGATATAGGCAGTTATGTGCTGAAAATTCATCAGCACAGCATTGGCCGCCAGGATGGCGGGGCCCATGCGCGCGCCCTGTGCGGTAATGAAGACAAACGTGAACATCAGGGCCAGGGTGCGAATCATCAGGTTGGTGTTTACTGCCAGGAGCCGGCGGAATCGTGCGGCCTCGAAGATGTGCTGGTGCTGCCAGCTGCCGGGGTTGTCCCTGAGCACGGCCCTTAGCAGGAGCAAGCCACAGGCCAGGCCGGTGTATTCCGCCAGGACGGTGGCCAGCGCCACGCCGTCGGTCTCCATACCCAGCACCAGCACGAACAGCAGGTCCAGCAGGGTGTTAACCAGTGTCGTGACCAGCAGCATCAGCAATGGTGCGCGCCCGTTCTGCATGCCAATGAACCAGCCTACCAATACGAAGTTCGCGAGGGTTGCCGGGGCGCTCCATATGCGGATGTCAAAATAGGTTTGCGCCAGCTTTGTGACAAAGCCCTCTGCACCAATCAGCGCCAGACCCGACGAGCCAAGGATTGGCTGCAACAGGATGAGCAGCAATCCCAGGGCGGCTGCAGACAGCAGCCCCTGTGCCAGAACGGTGCGCATGTCGGTGGTCTGTGAGCGGCCGAAGGCCTGGGCGGCCAGCCCGGTGGTGCCCATGCGCAGGAAATTAAAGCCAAGGTAGAGGAAGCTGAAAATGGCTGCGCCCACGGCGACCGCGCCCAGGTACTCGGGCGCGTCCAGGTGTCCCATTACCGCTGTATCCACCGCGCCAACCAGGGGCACGGTGGCGTTGGAAATGATCAGGGGCACGGCGATTCGCGCCACCTGTCGGTGCGAGTAAGGATTCATCCCCTGTCCCCGGGTTGCGACCCGGCGATCAGAATGCGTTGTGACCGGTCAGTTCCTTGCCGATCACCAACTGATGCACCGTCTCCGTGCCCTCGTAAGTGATCACGCTTTCCAGGTTCAGGGCGTGACGTATGGGTACATATTCGGCGCTGATGCCAGCTCCGCCGAGGATATCGCGGGCATCGCGGGCGATATCCAGCGCCATGCGTACGTTGTTCCACTTCGCCATCGACACATGCGAAGGTTGCATGGTGCCGGCATCCTTCATACGACCCAGTCGCAGCGCCAGCATCTGGGCCAGGGTAATCCGGCGGCTCATGTCGGCCATACGAATCTGGATAGTTTGCGTCTGGTTCAGTGGGCGCCCGAACAGCACACGATCCTGGGTATATTTCAGCACCTCGTCCAGGCAGGCCTGGGCGGCACCAATAGCGCCCCAGGCAATGCCGTAGCGGGCCTGGGTCAGGCAACTCAAGGGGCCTTTCAGACCGACCACGCCGGGCAGCATGTTTTCCTTTGGCACCCTGACGTTGTCAAAGAACAGGCTGGAGGTTACCGAGGCGCGCAAGGAGAACTTGCGCATGATCTCGGGCGCTGCATAGCCCGCCGTTCCCTTTTCCACCAGGAATCCACGAATTCCCTCGTCTGTCTGGGCCCAAACCACGGCGATGTCCGCGACCGTGCCATTGGTTATCCACATCTTGGCGCCATTGATGATCCAGTCATCACCATCGCGCTTGGCGTGGGTCTTCATGTTGGAGGGGTCCGAGCCGCCATGGGGTTCGGTCAGGCCGAAACAGCCTATGGCTTCGCCTCGGGCCATGGGTGGCAACCAGCGTTGCTTCTGTTCCTCGGAACCGAAGGCATGGATGGGATACATGCACAGGCTGGATTGCACCGAGACAAAAGACCGTATGCCGCTGTCTCCGCGTTCCAGTTCCTGGCAGATCAGGCCATAGGAAACACCGTTCAGGCCGGCGCAGTCATAGCCTTCTATGGAACTGCCCAGCAGACCCAGGTCGGCAAGCTCTGCCACCAGTTCCGCGGGGAAACGGTGTTCTTCAAAACACTCGCGGATGACCGGGAGTACTTTCTCGTCGACCATGCGGGCAACGGAATCCTGGACCATTTGCTCTTCTTCGCTCAGTTCCGAGCGCAGGTTAAAGAAGTCCATGGGATTGATGGTGCTTGAGGGAGCCATACCGGCACTCCTGAGGTTGTAAGAGCGCGAGATGATACCTTAAAAAGGCGGGTAAATCAGTGTCTGCGAGGCCGGCTAGTAGGAAATTCCCAGGCGTCTATACGCGCTCGCGAGGAGGAATGCCGGGGCGATCATGATCAGTTGTACATCCGCCAGAAGCTGCGCCGGTTTGCCCTCGACCACGTGGCCGGCATACATGCCCGCGAACGAGGCCGTCAGCAGGCCCAGGCTGGACAAGTACAACGGGACCCACAGACTGTCCAACCAGTGGATTCCTATCACCATTCCCAGCAGTATTGCGATCATGCCCAGCCCCAGTGTGATAGACATGAGGAAATAGTAGACAATAGAGGCCATGATAAACGTCGACCCCCAGTTCAAAGCCGGGGAAATCTTCTCGAAAGCGCCCGGTATTGGCAGGGACCACAGCAGGCCCACTATGCCAAGGGCCGCAATGGGTGCGCAGATTCTATGAATCAACCGGTTGAATGGTTGCTGATGGGTTTCCGTGTAGAGGTCGAACCATTGGTCGGCCGTGCGCATGGGTGCTTACCTCCCGCCTGTTGCGGCAAGACGCTACGCGGGCCTGCGGTTCAATGCAACAATCGGGCGGCGGTTAAGCTCGCGTTCATCCTGGTTTGCCTAGGATTGATCTCAGCTTGTGAGGCGGGATTTTTCCAGACAGAGAGACCGGAGACGCCGAAGACCGTGGAGCCTGTGGCAGAGCCGAAGAAAGGGCCGGCTTACTGGAGCGTCGCCCTGGAAACCCAACGCGAGCTATTGCTGGCGGCCGGGACGAAGCCGGTTGCCGAGTCCAACCTTGAGTTGTACCGGGCTGCCATCGCCAGGGAGATCATGACCCGGGCGGATGAAACGGCAGAGCTTGAGGAAGGTGAAAATCTGGTTTTGCTGCGTTTGTCGTCGGAACATGCATTTGCTGTTGGCAGTGCCGAGTTGTCTGACCAGGCTGCAAAACAGTTGGAAGGGTACGCGCAGGTGTTTACGGATTACGGCTTGAGCCTGTTGGAGATAAGTGGGCACACGGACAATACGGGTAGTGCCCGGATCAATCTTCAACTGTCTGAGCGCAGGGCCCGATCGGTGGCAGAACTTCTGCAGGCGAGTGGGCTGGATCCAGTGCGGATGGTGGTGGAAGGGCGCTCTGACACCCAGCCGCTTGCGGATAACGCAAGCCCCGAGGGAAGGCGCATGAACAGGAGAGTTGAGATTCGGGTGATTCCGCTGCCTGCCGGGAATATGCAGGCGGGGGCAGTTGCCGGGAAGGATAAAACGGGTCCCATGGAGGGACCGGACCCGGGTGCCCTGAGGTAGCCGGGTGTGATAATCAATCGGAGAGATAGATGAATTGCATTTTAAAAAGAACAACCATGTCGATGCTTGGCGCGCTGGTATTGCTGTCGGCCTGCACCACACTGGATCCGTACACCCATGAGGAAAAAACCTCCTCGGCCACAAAGGGAGCGCTGATTGGCGCAGCCTCAGGTATTGCTATCGGGTTGATGACCGGCGATGACGCAGTCGAGCGGCGTCAGTACGCTCTCATCGGTGCCGGCGTGGGCGCAATTGCCGGGGGCAGTGTTGGCGCTTACATGGATAACCAGGAATTGGCCTTGCGCAAGAAATTGGAAGGCACGGGTGTCAGCGTGACCCGTGATGGTGACAATATCACCCTGGTTATGCCGAGTAATGTCACCTTTGCTACTGATAGCTCGGATTTGCGGCCAGAATTTTTCGGCGTTCTCGATTCGGTGAACCTTGTGCTCAAGGAGTATGACAAGACGGTGATTGAAGTCGCCGGGCATACGGATTCCACCGGCACTGAGAAATATAACCAGTCATTGTCGGAGCGTCGGGCAGCCACCGTGGCGACTTACCTGATAAACCGGGGTGTGCTGGAAATGCGTGTTATCACGATCGGCATGGGTGAAACCCGACCGGTAGCGGACAACAGCACGGAAGCAGGCCGCGCTATGAATCGCAGAGTTGAACTTACCCTGGTGCCGGTGACCCAGTAGCCTGCTTTTTAAGCACCATTGTGGG
>JAPHSC010000363.1 GCA_026193125.1 Gammaproteobacteria bacterium | reverse complement strand
GACCAACTCGGACTATGGGAAGCGCCTTCAATTGGTCTTGCTCGGGCCGGAAGTCGTCGAGTGCCGAGAGAGCAACAAGATATTTTAGGTAAACGTATATGCAAATCAAAACAATGGGTTTTGAGCTGGACAATATATAGTCCCTTCAATGCCAGGAATTTAGGAAGCTGTGCGAAAGTCGTCTGGGGCGGACGAGGGCCGACCTAGGGAGGATTCAGCCATACAGGGTCTAGTCAGTCACGATCTGGCGATCCAGAATCTCCCGGCACGATATGTGGTTGACAAAAACTTTCCGTTAAAGGCTTAAATTATGCAGGTTACATTATTGTGGGCGGCAGCAATCATGAGCGTAGTTACCTTCGCTGTGCACACATTTGTAGGTGGTCCACGGGTCGCAACTCCTTTGCTGGCAGAAACTAATCTTCCCAAAGCGTCGAAATGGCTGAATTATTATTGTTGGCATATCACAACGATTTATACCTTTTCTATGGGTGGCGCATACGCATACGTTGCTCTCAATACTGAGAAAATTGAGTTTTTAGTTTTTCTAAGCATCCTGAATGGGTCATTTGCTATCTTAAGTGCGGCTGTGGCGATAAAAGGAGAAATAAGTCCTTTCCGCTTTCCATCTACATCACTATTTGCAACGGTTTCGATGTTGGGAATACTGAGCTTGGTCACGAGGTGAATGTAGTAAGATGAAGAAACCCTATAAAAACCAGGTCAACTTCGCTTACTTCGTTCGCCGGACGCTCCTTACGTCGCGCCGCCTATGTGAGCGTTGGACACAGCATAGCGACTGCGTCAGCCCTCGAGGCAGAATCGAATGAATCAACAGGCAGCTTCATGATCAACGCACTCATTGATCGTTCAAGCTATCCCAGCCTCAACGATTGCATTTATCTAAATCAGGCCTCACTGGGTCTGATTAGTCAACCAGCCGTTCAGTCAATGCATGAGTTCCTTGATAACACTGGGCGTCACGGCAATCTCAGGATGACAGACGAGGAGGAGGTTGAATTCTTTGAGCAGTTGCGTCAGCGTGGCGCAAGACTGCTGAATTGCCATACTGATCACCTTGCCATTACCGCAAGCGCCAGTGAGCTACTCGGTCAATTGCCCTTCTTGATTCGCCCGACTGCCGGCAGCTCTATTGTTGCCGTCGCCACTGATTTCCCGGCCGTTACTCGCCCCTGGATACGCTATGCGGCTGAGAGTGATTGCTCTCTCCGCTTTGTTGATGACATCGCAACCGAGAATCTTACAAATAGACTGATTGATGGCATCGATAGCCAGACAGCCGTTGTCGCCGTCAGCTCTGTTCAGTTCTCCACCGGGTCGATGCTCGACGTCCCTCGGCTGCGCGAGGCCTGTGTGGCTGCAGGCGCAAGGCTGGTCCTTGACGCAACACAGGCGGCAGGTATCCTGGAGGTAGACTCACAGCGGTGGAAGGCTGATGCGGTTGTCACCAGTGGCTACAAGTGGTTAGGTGGTCACGGCGGCGTTGCACTCTCGGCAGTATCTCCCGGTTTGCTCGAGCGAGAGCCATTGCTTCCCGGCTGGTTCGGAACAAACAGTCCTTTTCACTTTGAAGCCAAAAGCTTAAATTTCGCTGCCAGCGCAAGACGCTTTACACAGTCGACGATGTCCTACATTTCGATGGCTGGCCTCGCAACGGCAATTGACCAGCTGCTGGTTTTTGGAGACGGTCAGCTTGAGACGCATGCTTGTCGTCTCTCAGGCCGGCTGATCAAGGGTGTACGCGCACACGGATGGGCACCATTCCGACCGTTGGATGATGTATCGGCTTCACCCCACATCGTATCGCTAAGCCACCCGGACGTCGGCGCGCAAAGAGTGACAGACGCATTGCGTCGTAACCGTATCATTTGTGGAGTTCGCAACGGTCGCATCAGGATCTCGCTCGCGCCCTATAACAACAGTGCCGATATTGACGCCTTGATTAATGTGTTAGCTTCTGTTTGAGGACGGGGTGCTTATTGCAAACCTTTCGGCGCAGGAGTCAGCGTTACCCGCATCTTTGTTTGGATTAATTTCGGTTCGACCGCACTTCCCTAATAAGAAAAAGAGTTTTACCTTCTCTCACTAGCACGCGAACAAAAGGAAAATGCGATGAAGGCATTACCCAATTACATCTCTGACTCATCCTCGAATAGTCAGGGCCTGAAAACCCGGCGATCGGCCGGCCAACTTGGGCGAGGTCTTCAAGGGCAACACGCGGAAGCGAGCATGCGAGACCGCCGCGGGTCGCGCTTATCTTTTTCAGTCGCCGCCCTGATGCTGTGCTCATTAGCCCCATCCATCGCGCTTGCACAGGCGGAAAACGCCGACAGTACAGAGCAGGCTAATCGCGGGCAGCGCGTCTATGGTGCCTACTGCGCCAATTGCCACGGCGTCGAGCTTGAGGGGACAGTCGGTCCGGCATTGGCCGGGGCACGCTTCCTGCATGCCTGGGCGGAGAAGGGCGCAGATGATCTTTACTACATCCTGCGCACGACAATGCCAAAGCCAGCCGTCGGCTCGCTGTCAGCCGAGGCGTATGCAGACCTGTTCGGGTTCATACTCCAGCGTAACGGCATGGAGGCAGGAGGACGCGCGTTTGATGGCTCGCCTGAGATGCTCGCGATAATTGACCTGGTAGCACTCGCCGCTATCTCGGGCCCTGCACCGGAAGTAGCGCCCGAGT
>JAPHSC010000207.1 GCA_026193125.1 Gammaproteobacteria bacterium | reverse complement strand
CCAGGACGGGGACATGATGGGATCGGGCGAACTGGAAATTACCTTGGGGTTGGCTCCGTCGGCATCTGCCACCACCAGTTCGTAATTTCGTGTCTTGCCTTGTTCGGTCACGGTTACATAGGCCACCTGGGTGGAAAACACGCCCTTTATTCCGGTGAGCTTCTCGAAAATCATGTCCGCCACATAGTGGGCCGAGGCACGCATGGCCGCACGTGTCGAAGGCATGCGATAACCCAGGATCTGTTCACGCTTGTATACATCGAACACCTGGAACTGGATGGAATATTCCTCGGCGTTCAGTGGCGCGACCCGTCCAACCACCAACACCTGGGTGTTCAGCAGACGCCAGTCCTGGAAGTCAACCTCCGCACCACTACTTGGCTTTTCCAGCATGTCCTTGCGCGCCATCGGTGCGAAGCGACCGCTACTGAGCAGGTCATCGGCGACCACCTGGGCCACGTCCAGGGGCGCTGCGCCGGGTCCCGCGTACCCAAAGGGCACGACGGCAATGGGCATCGCCGCTGACACGCCCCGGGTGATCTCAATTCTCAACTCAGCCCGGGCAGGCTGGACGAGCAAGAGTAGACCGAGCACGGTCAACCAAGAAATTGAATTCACTAACTTTGTCATTAATTTTGCCTGGTTTGTATTTCTGCGCCGATTGCCCGGCGCCGTAATGTATAGGATCAGTCTTGTGGTTTGAACACAAGTTGCAGATTTCGTTCAAACAAAGACGGATCGGGAGGTTGGGGCAATGGGGAGGCCTGGTATACGGCCGCTTCCACTGAGCGGACCACCGTGTCGTCTCCATTACACCGCACTACCTTGACCGATACCACTTGCCCGCCGGGAATCTGGCTCACTTGCACAATACACTCCAATCCGGGCTTGGCCGATGGCGGGCGGTTCCAGTTGCGCTCGATTTTCTGCCCGATCATCGCGACATACTGAGCCAACAGCCCTGAACGCTCGGCCGCCATGCGTGCCTCTTCTACCGCCATTTGCTGCCTGAGCAATGCCTCTGCCTCCGCCTTTTGCCGAGCTTCGGCTGCCTTCTTCTTGCTCAACTCCGCGGCCTTGCGCTCGGCCTCGAGCTTGGCCTTCCTGGCCTCCTCTTCCTTGCGCTTGAGATCCGCCTGCCGCTTCTTCTCCGCCTCGGCTTTCTCACGCGCAGCCTTCTCGTCCGCACGACGTTTTAACTGCAAGTCGGCCTCTTTCTTTTTATCGGCCTCCAGTTTCAGCTTGGCCTGGCGCTCCTCCTGTTCACGCTTCTTCTGCAGCGTGATCTGGCGGACTTGCTCTTCCTCTTTGACACGCCGCTCTTCCTCGGCTTTGCGCTCCAGTTGCTGCTGGGCTTCAAGCTTGCGATCCTGTATCTGGCGGTTCACTTCGCTCATGTCCACCACCGAGGACTGCACCACAGGCACGACCTTCATGGGCACCGCCCCGGGTTGGGTGAAGCGCGACACGCTCAATACCAGGGCAGCCACTATAAGTAAGTGAACAAGTGCCGAGTAGGCAAGAGCCCTGGCATGTTCGCGCACGAATTCTGCCATGTGTTGCTACTGCTTCCGTTCCGGAATTTCGGATTCCGGATCCGTCATAATACCAACACTGGGTGCACCGCCTTCCTGCAAGAGACGCATTGCCGCCACCACCACACCGTGGCTGACAGACTGATCCGCCTTGATGAGCACGGGAGTCTTTGGATCTCTGGACATCACTGCGGCTGTGCGTTGCACCACCGCCTCAGGCTCCATGGGCTTGTCTTTGCCAGATCCAATGTTCAGATAAAGATTGCCCGAACTGTCAACGCTGAGTACCAGCGGCTCACTCTTCATGAACTTGTCAGCATCGAGCGGGGCTGCGCCAACCTTGGGCAGGTCGACTTCTATGCCCTGGGTCAACAGCGGCGCCGTGACCATAAAAATGATCAGCAATACCAGCATGACGTCAATGTAGGGGACTACGTTGATTTCCCCCATTAATCGTCGTTGTCTGTATTCGAGTGCCATGGCTATGCCTCTTCCTCTACAGCGCGCTGGGTGTTGCGTTGCAGAATGCTGGAAAACTCCTCCATGAAAGTGTCGTAACGGCTTTCCAGCCTGCCAACCTGGTCGGCATAGCGGTTATAGGCGATCACCGCCGGAATCGCCGCGAACAGACCCATGGCGGTCGCGATCAGCGCCTCGGATATGCCTGGTGCCACCATTGACAGGGTTGCGTACTGGACGTTACCCAGAGAATGAAAAGAGTTCATGATGCCCCAGACAGTGCCAAACAGGCCTACATAAGGACTGGTAGAGCCGACCGTGGCCAGCATCGCCAGATTAACCTCCAGCCGGTCCATTTCCCGGCGCTGGGCCACGCGCATCGCTCTTTGAGCGCCCTGCAGCATCTGATCGGAGCTCAACCCCGCCTGCTTGCGAAGTCGACCAAATTCCCGGAACCCGTGTTCAAAAATTCCCGCCATCCCCAACGCGTCCCGCGGAGCTGAACTGATACGGCGATACATATCGGACAAGTCACCACCTGACCAGAAATTACGTTCGAATTCATCCGCCGACCGACTCGCATTTCTTATCAAGTTACGTTTGCGGAAAATCACTGCCCAGGACGCAAGCGACGCCAGCAACAGCAGCAACATCACCGCCTGCACGATAGGACTGGCCGCCAGAATCAGGCCGATAATTGACATATCCATTGAAGGCATCAAACAAACTCCTCAAGCATTTTGGCCGGGATGGCCCTCGGCCGAAGCCGGTCAGCATCCACGCAGGCCGCCTTAACCGTACCGCTGACCAGGAGTTCACCCTCCCCGTCTTCCCGGCGGATTTCCTGCACAAAACTTAAACTCGTCCGGGTAATGGACACCACCCGGCAACTAACGTTCAAAAGATCATCGAAACGAGCTGGCTTCAGGTATTTTACATCGGTTGACACCACGACGAACATCAATCTTTGCTCTCGCATCAGTGTCGGCTGGTCTACGCCCATGCTGCGCAACCACTCGGTGCGGGCGCGCTCCATGAATTTAAGATAGTTGGCGTAATACACGATGCCACCTGCATCGGTATCTTCATAGTACACACGCACCGGAAAGTTATACTCCGACATTCGCACTCATCCAGCGTTAATCCATTATTAGCCCGCGCAAGCCGCTATCTTCGCATTGAATGACTTCTATTCCTTGTCGTCTGCGAATAGCGACAAATTCTCCACCTCAGCAATCGCCCTGGGTGACGGCAGCCCGAAGTGTTCGTAGGCCCCGCGGGTTGCAACCCGACCCCGTGCCGTTCGCATCAGGAAGCCCTGCTGGATCAGGTAGGGCTCGAGGACATCCTCAATAGTTCCGCGCTCCTCGCTAATCGCTGCAGCAAGGCTGTCCACTCCGACCGGCCCGCCATCGAATTTTTCGATCAAGGTCAGCAACAGCTTCCTGTCAAGCAAGTCAAATCCCTGCTTGTCGACCTCCAGCATATCCATGGCAGCAGAGGCCACTGCAAGACTGACCTTGCCATCGGCCTTCACTTCGGCAAAATCTCGCACTCTGCGGAGCAAGCGATTGGCGATTCGGGGTGTGCCACGCGCACGCTTGGCGATCTCCATGGCGCCACCCGAGTCCATCTCCAATCCCAGGATATGGGCCGAGCGCCGCACGATAGTGGCCAATTCCTCTATCTGGTAAAACTCCAGACGCTGGACAATGCCAAAGCGATCGCGCAACGGCGAGGTCAACAAGCCGGCACGGGTGGTAGCGCCCACCAGGGTGAACGGCGGCAAGTCCAGCTTGATCGACCTTGCGGCCGGACCCTCGCCAATCATGATGTCCAGCTGGAAATCTTCCATCGCCGGATACAGCACTTCCTCCACAACGGGACTCAGGCGGTGAATTTCGTCGACGAACAACACATCGTTGGGCTCAAGATTTGTCAGCAAAGCCGCAAGATCGCCGGCCCTTTCAAGCACCGGTCCAGAGGTGTGCCTCAAGGTGACGCCCATTTCGTTCGCAATAATGTGCGCGAGAGTGGTCTTGCCCAACCCTGGCGGACCGAATATCAGTACATGGTCCAGGGCCTCAGAGCGCTTGCGTGCTGCGCTAATGAAGATGTCCATCTGCGTCTTCACCGCTTCCTGACCTATATACTCGGACAAAATCCGCGGTCTGATGGCCCGGTCGTAGGCTTCATCCTCTCCGCTGCCACCGGCGGCTATGACACGATCCTGATCTGACATACTGCTTGGCCCTGGTGTATCTCTCTCCGCACTATCACACATCATGCTTGTGGCCGAAACCGACAACACCGAGTGCGAAAACCGATGTCCCGTCTATACAACTACTTCCTGGCCAGGTTCTGCAGCACCCGGCGAATTATTTCTTCCGTTCGGGTTTCCGAATCAGGCACTGCTTTCAGCATTTGGCTGACCTCACCCGGTTTGTAACCCAGGGACACCAGCGCGCTAAAGGCTTCGCCCCTCGGATCATGTTCCTTTGCACCAAAGGCCGCAGCGTTAAAGGAGGTCACGCCAAATCCATCCGTGATGCGGTCACGCATTTCCACCAACAAACGTTCGGCAGTCTTCTTGCCAATCCCCGGGACTTTCACCAGCGAGGCATGGTCCTGCTGCTGCACGCACAGGACAAATCCTTCCACGCTAATACCTGACAAAATGGCCAGTGCCATCTTGGCACCGACTCCGGACACCTTGACCAGGCTACGAAACAGACGGCGCTCAGCCTCGGTGGCAAAACCGTACAACACGTGGGCATCCTCACGCACAACCAGGTGCGTGAGCAAGGTGAGCGGCGCACCCACTGCCGGCAATTCGTAGAACGTGGACATCGGCGCTTCGACCTCGTAGCCGACACCCTGTACATCTATCACTAAACCAGGTGGATGCTTGGCGCTCAGAATCCCTTTCAGATGTCCGATCATCGCCGTCTCCTTGCAGGTGAGGCAGCCAGTTGAACCTTGAGACCGCGATGATTGGCATGGCAAATAGCGATTGCCAGAGCATCCGCTGCATCGGCCTGCAATACTTCTTTCAATCCCAGCAGGGCCTTGACCATATGCTGCACCTGGCCTTTGTCAGCACCACCGGCACCTACGACTGCCAGCTTCACCTGCCGCGCCGCATATTCATGTACCGGCAACTCGCGTTGGAAGGTCGCACAAAGTGCCGCCCCCCTCGCCTGACCCAATTTCAAGGCGCTGTCTGCATTCTTACTCAAAAATACGCGCTCAATAGATATCTCATCGGGGACTTGTTCACCCAAAACGCGACTCATGCCGACAAAAATCTCACGCAAACGCTGGGCGAAATCCTCTCCCGAGGTTCGAATACAGCCGCTATCCACGTAAAACAATCCCTGTGGGCTGGTCTCTATCACCCCATAGCCGGTAATCCTGGACCCTGGATCAATACCCAGGATACGAACTCTCGATGAGGCATTACTGATAATAGTGACCGTCCCGCCAGACTGGGCGCGCCCCTAGTCGAGGAGCGCGAGTATTTCGTCCGGAATTTCCGCATTCGAATACACGTTCTGCACGTCGTCCAGGTCTTCAAGTACCTCCAGCATCTTCATCATGCTGCCGGCCTGCTGCTCGTCCAGAACCGTGGAGGTAGATGCACGTTGCGTCACCTCCGCTTCCTCGGCCTCAAAACCGCTTTTCAACATGGCGTCGCGAACCGTCTCGAAGTCGTTCGGATCAGTCAGTATGTCAATACTGCCATCAGGATAGGTGACCACGTCTTCCGCACCTGCTTCCAGCGCCGCCTCCATGACCGCGTCCTCATCCAACCCGGCAGGAAAACTCAGCTGCCCAACCAGTTTGAACAGGTAGCCTACTGATCCGTCCGAGCCCAGGTTGCCACCATACTTGGAAAAACCATGCCTGACCTCGGCCACGGTACGGTTGCGGTTGTCGGTCATGCACTCAACCATGACTGCCACACCTCCGGGGCCATAACCCTCGTACCGCACATCCTCGTAATTATCACCGTCCAAACCAACCGCGCCGCGCTTGATGGCGCGCTCTATATTGTCTTTCGGCATACTCTGGGCCTTGGCTTTATCCACCGCCAGGCGCAGCCGAGGATTCGATTCCAGTTCACCACCACCGACCCTCGCTGCAGTAGTGATTTCCCTGATCAACTTGGTAAACAGTTTTCCACGCTTCTTATCCTGCGCACCCTTGCGATGCTGGATATTCGCCCATTTGCTGTGACCTGCCATGTTAGAAATTCAACCTGAGGCCGATATTAAACTGGTCGTCAAACTCGACGTTTGGCGAGTCCTCATAGCCAACCTTCAGGTAACGATAGCCCAGGTATATCCATGCACTTTTGAGTACGTCATAACTGACGTAAACGGAGGCTTCCTTGTAACCATCCTGGTCGGAAAAAGACAGGACACCTGGCGCAATGTAAAGGTCGCCGCCCAGGGCTACGCGGTCCGCACCCGGGATTTTCCAACGCCCGAAAGCGCCAATCGCGATTGAAGAGCCACTACCGCCACCGACGCGGTTTTCAGCGTCCGTAAACGCGAGCTTGGCACCCAGTCCAGCCTCGATGGGCTGGTTACCGGAACTTGCGAAGCCCACCTGGAACAGACCAATTGCGGCGACATCTCCGGCATCCTGGTTATGCAACCACGAGGCCTGGAGCTCAAGATCCTTTGACAGCGAGAAGGCACCCGCAACCCTTGCGACATTGTCGTTAAAGCTCAGGTCCAGCGAGTTGCCAAAGGCACTCGTAGACACGGTTAACATCAACCCAGCGAGAAACCATGCTCTCGACATATTAGTACTCCTTAATGGAAATATGACTTCGCGGCACAACGGCGCCCGAATTCCACGTATGATAAGCGATATTGTCCAATCATCCCACACGCGCATGCCTGATTTGAACAATACAAACCCCAGCCACGGGACCGCAAACGAACGGGCCCATGCGCTCGCGATCGCTAGAGAAGTTCAGGCGGGCGACCTGAATGGGGAACAAAGTGCCCAAATGCGACACTGGGAAGCGGTAGACCGCATCCTTGTCGATCTGAATTGTGATGACAGGCTGCGTAGCGGCGCCCTGCTGTACTGCCTGATTGACGCAGGTCTTCTACCCAGAGATCGGCTACAGAGCGAGTTTGAACCGGAGCTGCGGGCGCTGGTCACCGGGGTTGAAACTCTGTCCGGCTTCGGTCTGCCAGAGGAATGGCGACCTGAAATGCAATTGCCACCCCGCCAGGCCGAATCCCTGCGCCAGATGCTGGTGGCGATCGCCAGCGATGTGCGGCTGGTGCTGGTGAGGTTGGCGGACCAACTGGTAAGACTGCAGGAACTGCAGAATACGGAGCCGGAAAAAGCCCGCAAGACGGCACTGGAGACCCGTGAGATATTTGCGCCCCTGGCCAATCGACTTGGTGTCTGGCAGATAAAGTGGCAATTGGAAGACCTGGCCTTCCGCTATCTGGATCCCGATGCCTACCGCAGACTGGCAAAGGTACTACAGCAGTCTCGTAGCGAGCGCATCGCCTATCTGGAGAACTTCCAGTCCACTTTGCGCGAGGCACTGGAAGAAGAAGGCGTAAGCGCCGAGGTGGCAGGCAGAGCCAAACACCTCTACAGCATCTGGCGCAAGATGCAAAAAAAACACGTGGAAGTTGATGAGCTGTTCGACCTCAGGGCGGTTCGTGTCCTGGTGGATACCGTCGCGGAATGCTACGCGGCCCTGGGTGTGGTGCACAGCCGCTGGCAATACATACCGGGTGAATTTGACGACTATATCGCCACGCCCAAGGAAAACGGCTACCGCTCTTTGCATACGGCGGTGATCGGGCCCGGCGGGCACCCGGTCGAAGTGCAAATTCGCACCAGGGATATGCACAACCGGGCCGAGTTGGGTGTGGCCGCTCACTGGCGTTACAAGGAAGGACGGAGCCAGGACGCGGCATTTGATCAAAAAATCCAGTGGCTGCGACAAATCCTGGAGCCCGAGGACAAGGACGAGACGGCCAACGACTTGATTGACCGTGTGAAATCGGAAATCAGTGAGGACAGGGTCTACGTCATCAGCCCCCGGGGTGAGATCGTGGATTTGCCGGCAGGCTCTACGCCCCTGGACTTTGCCTACCATGTACACAGCGAGATAGGTCATCACTGCCGTGGAGCCAAGGTTAACGGGCGCATGGTAACGCTGACTTACAAGCTGCGCACGGGCGAACAGGTCGAAATTGTCACGGCCAAGAACAGCAGTCCCAGTCGAGACTGGTTGGTACCGCAATTTGGTTATATCGCCTCTCCGCGCACCCGAGCCAAGGTACGCAACTGGTTCCGTCGCCAGGATCAGGATCAGAATCGACGGCAGGGCAAGGCCATGCTAGAGAAAGAACTTGGGCGCCTG
>JAPHSC010000006.1 GCA_026193125.1 Gammaproteobacteria bacterium | reverse complement strand
GTCTATATCGTGATTTTTGCAGTGATGATGATTTTTCTCATGGTCACCGGCCTGGACCAGGTGACGGCCTTTTCTGCCGTAAGCGCCACACTGAACAATCTGGGTCCGGGTCTGGGCGACGTCGCCGCCAATTTCCGCGGTGTAAACGATGCGGCCAAGTGGATTTGTATTGCCGCCATGTTGCTGGGCAGGTTGGAGATATTCACTCTGCTCGTATTGTTCACACCCACCTTTTGGCGACGCTAGGGTTCGCGGGTGGCAAGTATTGAAAGCCTGCTGGCATTGATGAAAAGGGGAACCGACAGCGCATTGCTACGCTACTCACTCGCCGCAGAGATGTGCAAGCAGAACGACCTGGCCGGTGCCTTGCCGCACGCGCAAAGTGCCGTGCAGATGCAGCCGGATTTCTCGGCGGCCTGGAAGTTGCTGGGAAAGATACTTGCCGAATCAGGGGATACAGCCACAGCCGCGGAGGCTTATAGTAAGGGCATCGAGGTGGCAACAGCACGGGGAGACAAACAGGCGGTCAAGGAAATGCAGGTCTTCCTCAAGCGCCTTCAGAGGACCACATGACAGATAAACTGGAAAGCTCGGGACGCACCCGACGTGGGCAGGATTCAGGCTACCTGACGAGGGAGTCCTGGCGTGTTTTCACCATCATGGCCGAGTTTGTCGAGGGTTTCGAAAAGTTGTCGTTGATTCCACCCTCGGTCAGCGTGTTCGGTTCGGCCCGGCTTAAAGAGGATCATCCCTGGTATGCCCTGACCCGTGAGATTTCGCGGCAATTGTCCAATGCAGGCTTCACGGTGGTCACCGGTGGCGGCCCCGGACTGATGGAAGCCGCTAACCGCGGCGCTTTCGAGGGCAAGTCCCCCAGCGTGGGGCTGAATATCATGCTGCCCAGGGAACAGCAGCCGAATCCCTACCTGGACCTTTGCCTCAAATATCGGCATTTCTTTGCGCGCAAAGTCATGTTTGTGAAATATGCTTCAGCCTATGTTGTACTGCCCGGGGGCTTCGGTACCCTGGATGAGTTGCTGGAAATCCTGACCCTGGTGCAAACCGGCAAGTCTCGACGCATACCCATTATCCTGGTACATCGGCCTTTCTGGGCCGGGTTGATGGACTGGCTGCAAGATCGCCTGCTTGCAGAATCCACACTGTCCGAGGCGGATTTGGAGCTGCTTTCAATGGCGGATGAGCCGGAGGAGGTATTGAAAATTATTTTCGATCACTATCGCGGACGTGGCTTTGAACCGACGGCGGAAGACCAACAAGTGATGCTGGAACTTTGATGGCCGCGGCGCCCAACCCGATCCTGCAGCGACTGGCCGGTGGCCTGGACAAACTGAGCCAGCGCACCGGTGAGGCGGTCTCCTGGCTTACCCTGTTCATGGTGATCGTCACCTGTATCGTGGTGATCTTGCGCTACGTGTTCGACCTGGGCTGGATCTGGCTACAGGAATCCGTGACCTGGATGCACGCGACGGTGTTCATGGTCGGCGCCGCATATACCCTGCAAAGGGAGGACCATGTACGTGTAGATATCCTCTACCGGGGTATGAGCGCGAGAAAACAGGCATGGGTGAATCTGCTGGGAACAGTGTTTCTGCTCCTGCCCACCACCTTGCTTATCTTGTTCTCAAGCCTGGTGTACGTGAGTTCGTCCTGGCAGTACCAGGAAGTGTCGCAGGAGGCCGGTGGACTGCCGGCATTGTATTTACTGAAAGCGGTAATGCCCCTGGGAGCGGCCTTGCTTAGCCTGCAAGGTTTCGCGCTCGGGCTGCGCAGCCTGTTGGTGCTGCTTGGGCTGCCTGCTGATTCTCCGTCCGCGCGGGCGTCGGGAGGGGAGCTGTAATGGGTGGTGCGTCCTTACTGCTCTTCCTGACCGTTATCGTGGTACTGATGGCGGGCTTCCCGGTGGCCTTCAGTCTTGCCGGCACCGCCCTGGTTTTCGCATTTGGCGGAATCTTGCTGGGTGAGTTTGATGGCAACTTCCTGTTCACCCTGCCCAGCAGGTTGTTCGGTGTAATGACCAACGACACCCTGATCGCCGTACCCCTGTTCGTCTTTATGGGCATCATGCTCGAGCGCTCCCGAATCGCGGAGAGCTTGCTGGATACACTGTCGCTGTTGTTTGGCACGCTGCGCGGAGGACTGGGTATCGCAGTCACCCTGGTCGGTATGTTGCTGGCCGCCAGCACGGGTATCGTCGGCGCCACGGTGGTTACGATGGGGCTGCTGTCACTGCCGACGATGATAAAGCGTGGTTATGACCCCAGGCTGGCTGCCGGCACGATCTGCGCTTCAGGGACCCTGGGCCAAATCATTCCGCCTTCCATCATTCTCGTTATGCTTGGAGACGTCCTTTCTTCTGCTTACCAGCAGTCGCAAATTAGCCGCGGTATCTTCAATCCAAAGACGGTCACCGTGGGCGAACTGTTCCTCGGCGCCCTCTTGCCCGGCCTGCTGCTGGTTGGCCTGTATATTTTATTCATCACCGTCTATGCGTGGCTCAAGCCTGAGTCCATGCCGGCAGCCAGCGTGGAACTGCGCCAGGGTCTGTCGGGTATGCAACTGGCCAAGCGCGTGGTGAAAGTTCTGATCCCCCCGCTTACCCTGATCCTGGCGGTGCTCGGGTCCATCGTCGCCGGTGTTGCCACTCCCACTGAAGCGGCTGGTGTCGGCGCCCTGGGTGCGACCTTGCTGGCCATGTCGCGCGGACAGCTGAACATGTCGCGGCTGCGTGAAGTCATGCGCGGCACTACCTCTGTCAGCAGCATGGTTTTTCTCATACTCATCGGAGCCTCGGTATTTTCGCTGGTGTTTCGTGGCTTTGGCGGCGATGAGGCGGTGCGACACCTGCTGCTGCAGCTTCCCGGTGGTGCCTTGGG
>JAPHSC010000355.1 GCA_026193125.1 Gammaproteobacteria bacterium | reverse complement strand
CCGTGACTGCGGTATAGAAGTTAACGGTTTTTCCGCTACAGGCCTGCAATTGCTCTACCGCGCGCTCGACGGTTCCCGGTTTTCCCAGGCGCTGTCCGTCCATGTCTGCCACCTGGTCCGATCCGATTACCACCGATCCCGGGTGCAGCGTCCATACTCCCTGGGCCTTGGCGTTTGCCAGGCGTTGGGCAAGATTGGCGCTGGTTTCGCCATCCATGGCAGCCTCATCGGCATTTGAGGGCAGAATCTGGAAAGGCAGGCCCAATCGGCTCAGCAGGTCCTTCCGATACGGTGAGGTGGAGGCCAGGATCAGGCCGGGAAAGGTGCTTGGCATGGAGAAATACTCGGGGTTAGGCAGCAGGGGCGCCCAGTTTGCCTAATTTTGGCGTCCCTGTCAGGCCGTTGACCGGGCTGGTTAAGTGTTATCGGGCGGTTTGGATATTTCACCCATAACACTTTGACTGGCCAAGTTTATCCCGGTAAAATTGGTCGATTATGTCCGGCTCATTGAAAGAGTATGTAAACCTAAGGGAACTGGCCCGGAAAAATGCGGCTATTGTTGTGCAAGCGCCGTTGTCGGCTTTTGAACGGGTCGCCGCCCTGGCAATTACTGACTCGAGTGCCCCTGAAAGCGTCATTCGTTTGAATTTGACCGTTAGCGAGTGGCACAAGGGTGTATTGCTGGCCGGCGATCTGGAAGGTTCCGTTGGCCTGACCTGTCAGCGCTGTATGGACGCCATGGATTTTTCGTTGGCCGGTCCCGTACTGCTTGCGATGAGTGAGGAAGATGAGGAGGTCGAGGGACTTCCGGAAGGGTGTGAGCTGGTCAGTCTGCTGGACGCGGGCGAGTTGGGGCGCACCCTGGATGAGGTTTGTCTGCTGCCACTGGTGGAAGACGAGCTGTTGTTAAGAATACCGCTGGTCCCCATGCATGGTGAGGGAGCTGCTTGCGAGGGGCGCGCCCGAATCGGCGAGTCTTCCGTGATGGCGGAGCAGAGAGAAGAGATTGCCCGTCCCTTTTCCGCGTTGGCCGATTTGATGGCCGGCAAGGGGAAAGGGCACTAACCGATTATTTATTTTCAGGTTTCAGGAGAAACAGATGGCCGTTCAACAGAATCGCAAAAGCCCCTCACGCCGGGATATGCGTCGTTCACACGATTCCCTTTCCAAGCCCACGTTGTCAGTGGAGCCTACTACGGGTGAAACCCACCTTCGCCACCACGTGAGCCCTGACGGCTTTTATCGTGGCAAGAAGGTCATCGAGACGCAGAAGGTCCAGGACGACGAATAGGTCTTTCCGCGACGGTCAGCAGATCATCTGCTGGCCATCTGGAACCTGCATTGAGCTCCCTGTCCCCAGAACGTGACTCTCGCTTGATGAGAATCGCCGTGGACGCCATGAGTGGCGATCACGGCGTTCATGTTTGTGTGCCTGCCGCATTGGCCATGGTGCGCGAAAATTCAGCCCTCGAATTGATACTGGTGGGTGATGGCTCGATGCTGGAGCCCATGATCCCGGCGGGTCTTGGTCCGCGGGTTCGTGTGCAGCACTGTACCGAGGTCGTTGGCATGGATGAAAAGCCTGTCGACGCGCTGCGTAAAAAGAAAGACTCCTCGATGCGCGTGGCCATTGACCTGGTGAAGCGGGGCGAGGCCGATGCCTGCATCAGTGCGGGAAATACGGGGGCACTCATGGCTATCGCCAAGTTTGTGCTCAAAACCCTGCCCGGGATCGACCGGCCTGCGATCATGTCGGCCGTGCCTGCAATAGGCGGTCACACGTATATGCTCGACCTGGGTGCCAACGCGGAATGTTCCGCCGAGCAGTTATATCAGTTCGGCGTCATGGGGGCGGTGGTGGCGGCGGATATGCATGGCATGTCTGCACCCAGGGTAGGATTGCTGAACATTGGCTCCGAGGAACTGAAGGGCAATGACACTGTGCGCCAGGCCCACGCCCTGCTCAAGGCGAGCAAGTTGAATTTCGTCGGCTTTGTCGAAGGCAATGATATTTTCAAAGGCACGGTCGATGTGGTCGTCACCGACGGGTTTACCGGAAATATTTCCCTGAAGACCATGGAAGGGGCGGCGCAGATGATTTCCTATAGCATGCGTGAGGAATTCAGCCGCGGTTGGTTGCGCAAATTGCAGGCGCTCGTAGCGCTTCCGGCACTGCGAGCCATGCGTGCCAGAATGGATCCGCGGACCTACAATGGAGCCAGCTTGCTGGGTTTGAACGGAATCGTGGTAAAAAGCCATGGAAGCGCCGACGTGTTAGCCTTTCAGAACGCGCTACGCACTGCTGTGGTGGAAGTCGAGAAAGGGGTGCCACAGCAGATTCGCCAGACACTGCAGGAAAGTTAGAAAAATGTATTCGCGAATTGCTGGTACCGGTTCTTATCTGCCGGAAAAAATCCTTACCAATGCTGAGCTGGAAACCATGGTGGAGACCACCAGCGAATGGATTGTTACCCGCACCGGCATCGAGCGCCGCCATATTGCAGCCGATCATGAGAGCACCAGCAGCATGGCAACCGAGGCTGCTCGTAAGGCTATGCAGGCTGCGGGAGTGGGTCCTGCAGACATAGATCTTGTCATCGTGGGTACGACCACTCCGGATCGCATCTTCCCCAATGTTGGCTGCCTGGTGGCCAATGCGCTGGGATTTGGCGAGGGGCCTGCATTTTCGGTAGAAGCGGCATGCAGCGGATTCATCTATGCGCTGAGCATCGCAGACAAATACATACGTTGTGGGGAAGCCAAATGCGCCCTGGTGATAGGCGCCGAGACCCTGTCACGCATCACAGACTGGAGCGACCGGCACACCTGCGTGCTGTTCGGTGATGGG
>JAPHSC010000286.1 GCA_026193125.1 Gammaproteobacteria bacterium | reverse complement strand
GTCAGTCCGCTGACCACGATATAGAGTACGGCCACGGTCAGCATACCCTGGTTGGCGAACCCGGCCAGCGCCTCCTCGGGCAACAGCACGCCGGACACGAGCAACACGGTGAGTCCGGCTGACATGATGATGTCGGGCGAGACCCGGGTAAATGCCATCATGGCGAAACATCCCGCCACCACAGACAATGTCAACCAGGCTTCCCAAACCATGTGTTAGATCCGATGCTGCAAGAAGCAGGCTAGCGAACCCCGACCAGGACCGAAAACTGGTAGGGCTCGAGCACCAGCTGATGTGTTGCGGTAACGGTCTTGCCGGCAATGATATCGGTGAACGTCTTGCGCATGCCCAGTTGCCTCAAGCGCGTACCGGAAATCGCCTGGTCCGCATCTGAAAAGTTGCCCAGTACCAGCACACTCTGTTCGCTATGATGCCGGAAATAGCCGAACACATGGTCATTGCCGAGATCCGCGATCTCTGTCTCGGCGCGGGTGAAGGCGAGATTCTGCTGGCGCAACTGCACCAGCCTCAGCAGTCCATGGAACAGCTGCCCGGCCACCGAGTCGGTGTTGTCACGCTGTGCCGCGATGTCCCAGTCGAATGCGGGACGGTGTATCCAGCGTGTATCACCGACCTTTTCAGGCGCGTCACTGTAACTGTAATCATTCAACAGCCCCAGTTCATCACCGAGGTAGATCAGCGGGATGCCGCCGATGGTGAAGATGATACCGTGCAGCAGGATCAACCGGCGTATTGCCAGTTCCCGTTCCCTGGGGTCATTTTCATCAAGGGCCTTTTCCAGACCTGTGAGTGAGGCAGCGGTGCCGGAGACGCGCGCATCGCCTGTGGCAGGGTCTTCCTGAAACGGCAGGCCGCGCGCAAAACTGCCGGGGAAGCGTCCGATGAAGAAATCGCTGAGAAAGCGGCGATGATCACGGGGATTGATGTTGAGCTCACGGGCATCATCGTCGGAGAACACCCAGCCGATATCATCATGGCAGCGAACGTAGTTGACCCAGCTGCATCCCGACGGTACCGCGAAGCGTTTCTGCATGGCATGGCGCAGCAGGCGCGTCTCCCGGGCGGCGAGACTGTCCCACAACAGTGCCATCAGTTGCGGGTTATATGAAAGCGGGCATTCTCCCTCGCCAATATATCGGGCAACTTCATCCGGGTGCACGATCGCCTCGGACTTGAACACCATGGCCGGTGCCGCGATGCGCACCACGGCATTGAACGCCTGGATCAGCTGGTGCGCCTCCGGCAGATTCTCGCAGCTCGTTCCCAGGCGCTTCCAGATGAAGGCCACGGCATCGAGACGCAGCACCTCGATGCCCTGGTTTGCCAGGAACAGCATTTCTTCGGCCATGTGATTGAAGACTGCGGGATTTTCATAGTTCAGGTCCCACTGGTAGTTGTGAAACGTGGTCCATACCCATTTGCGAATCCGGCTTCGATAGGTAAAGCAACCGGGGTGCTCGTCCGGGAACACGGACTTGACCGTTTGTTCGAACGCATCCGGCTGCTGGCGGTCAGGGAACATGCGGTAGTAATCCTGGCAGTCGGCATCACCGGCAAGTGCCCGTTTTGCCCACTCGTGTTCATCGGAGGTGTGATTAAAGACAAAGTCCACCACCAGGCTGATGCCATGATGCCGCAACTCGGTGGCCAGTTCCGCCAGTTCTTCCATGGTGCCGAGTGCGGGATTCACCTCGCGGTAGCTGGAGACGGCGTAGCCGCCATCGTTGTCGCCCTGCGGGGTCTTGAACAGGGGCATCAGGTGCAAATAGGTGATGCCGAGTTCCGTGAAGTAGGGCACGCGTGCGCGCAGCCCGGCGAGGTCACCTGAAAACAGATCCACATAGCACATGGCACCCACCATGCGGTTGGACTGAAACCAGTGCGGATCCGCTTCTCTGGAGGCATCCAGCGCCTTGAGTTCGTCGGACCTTTCCAGCCACATTTCCGTGGCGGTGCTGAGGATGTTATCCAGGTGGTAGAAAAAGTCGTAGTGGTGCCCGTAGAGCCTGTATAACAGGCCAAACAGGCGCGGGAAGTGCGCATACACCCGTTGCAGGTAACCCTGCCACTGGTCGTCTTCAACCCTGGCGGCGAAGCGCGCTTCGAGCCGCGGCAGCAGTCGAGTCAGCGAGGCCCTGGTGTGCCGGTCGAGCCAGGCCGAGTTATCAATGTATTGCATTTGCCTAGTTTAATCGAACGGTCATGCCTGCGCAGCAGCTATGTACACGTCGCCGGGCATCAAGGGACACTTGAAGGCGGGGGCAGTCGTCCAACAGGGTCTGGTGGATGAAATCAGGTATACTCTTCGACTGAACTGTGCTGCTTGACACCGTGCCTGACCCAGACCTTTTT
>JAPHSC010000077.1 GCA_026193125.1 Gammaproteobacteria bacterium | reverse complement strand
TCCTTTTAAACGCAGAACATCTGGTAAATACTTAGCCGATATGAAGACCCTGATAAACAACAGTTAGGTGATTCAGAACTTTCCAGATGAACATATTCGTACTTGATAGCGATATAGACAGATGCGCGCAGTATCATTGCGATCAGCACGTCGTAAAAATGATACTTGAGAGCGTGCAGATGCTATGCACGGCACTGAATAAGAAAGGCTTTTCTACACCCTATAAATCCACCCACATTAAACATCCGTGCGTACTCTGGGTGGAACAGTCTTATGGCAATTTTGCCTGGCTCAAAAATCTCGCTCTCGCGTTAAATACCGAATACCGATTTAGATTTGAAAAAGCTTCTGATCACAATTCAATATTTGTGCTCAATGAAATATCGAATTGCGAATACCAGAATGAAGGATTAACTGAGTTTGCTCAAGCAATGCCAAATAGATACAAGATTCCGGGAGACGCAGTTAAAGCATACAGACAGTTTTACCTGGGCGAAAAAATGGATTTCGCCAGATGGACCAAGCGGAGTGTTCCTGAATGGGCACTCAAATTTTGACGGCGCTGGCTGCTTTCCATGTCGATTCATCCGCGTTGCCAAGCTGGACGTTAGCCCGGTCTCTACTCAGCATCAGATCACTGGAGGTTCGTATGAAGTTCTATGCAGTTGTCGCAGTCGTCGCAAGCCTGCTTATCGGAGGTGTAGCGCAAGCGCAGGATGCCGAAATCATAGCAGAGGCGGAAGCTGCCGCTGAGCAGTGGCTTACGCTGACAGACTCAGCTGACTACGCGGCCAGTTGGGAGCAAGCAGCGGGTCTTTTCCAGGCAGCGGTTAGCAAGGAAGATTGGGCGAAGGCCATTCAGGCTGCCCGGGCTCCACTTGGCGCGGTCAAGTCAAGAAAGCTGAAGTCCGCCCAGTTCACCAAGTCTTTGCCTGGCGCACCGGATGGCGAGTATGTGGTCGTGCAATTTGAGACTCAATTCGAAAACAAGGCCAGCGCGCTTGAGACCGTGACGCCTTTGAAGGACAAGGACGGATCGTGGCGAGTCTCGGGTTATTACATCAAGTAGTCCGACCTGGGCTTTCGTTCCACCTGACGCGCCGTGCTTGGCTTCGCCCAGGCTTCGCGCTCGGCTTGACGCAAAGGTCAGGCGGGAACAGATATCAGGGCATGCTCACATGAAGATATTGAAAATCAGTAGAGCCTTTACATTGATGGAGTCTGGGCCAGTTGTCCTTGTCACGACAAATGACGGAAACGCCAATAACATCATGACAATCTCCTGGACCATGGTATTGGACTTCAGTCCAGTGTTCGCCATAGCCACTGGAGAGTGGAATTATTCTTACGCCGCTCTGCGGAAAACAAAGGAGTGCGTTATCGCAATTCCCACTGTTGATATGCTTGATAAAGTCGTTGGAATAGGAACATGCACCGGTGCCAATACGGATAAGTTTGCCAAATTCAAGCTGACTCCCGTGAAAGGAAAGAAGGTCAACGCACCCCTGGTAAAAGAATGCCTGGCTAATATCGAGTGCAAGGTCGTCGACATCGTCAAAAAACACAATATTGTCGTTCTGAAGGCCGTTGCTGCCTACGTTGAACCATTACGCAAGGAGAAACGAACTATTCATGCGGTTGGCGATGGTACATTTATCGTAGATGGGCGAAGGTTAAACAGAAAAGAGATGATGGCAGCCAAAATTCCCATTGGCCTCTAGGCATCAGCTACACGCGGCGGTTTGTAGCGTTACTGAAACTTGCTCGTTAGGATTGTGCTGTCTGCATAGTGCGCCTGACAACACGCTCAACCCAGACGTGCCTCGACGGCGCGCCGGTTAACGCAAACATTGGCCAGACTGAACCTCCACCCTGCCTGAACAGGAGTCCATCATGAAGATTCTGCGTTTGCTTTTCGCGCTCACACTCATGGCGGCAGTCTCGGGCGCCGGTGCTGCCGAAGGGCTGGTTGCTCTCAAGAGCCCTCACAGCGCCAAGGACACGATGGACAAATTCGAATACCTGGTGAAGAAGGGGGGTATGAACGTCTTCGCACGTATCGACCATGCCGCTGGCGCTGCGAAAATCGGAACATTGCTGCGCCCAACTGAGGTGTTGATCTTCGGCAACCCACAGGGCGGAACGCCCTTTATGGCGTGCGCACAGACGGTTGGCATCGACCTGCCCCTCAAAGCTCTGGTCTGGGAAGACGCATCGTCCCAGGTCTGGCTTGGCTACAACGATCCGGACTTCCTTGCCAGGCGCCACGGTGTCGCTGACTGCCCGGTCGTCGCAAGACTCCGCGATGCATTGGCCGCTATCGCCGAGACCGCGGTTGTCAATGGCACATAGTAGCGGCGCTACTGCTAGGATTGGCAACACACAAGCTGGATTTTTGAACACAAGAAACAAGTCCATGAATGGATCGAAGGATCCCTGATATCTATTGGCAAACGGCGAATAAAGAGAGGGACTGTGAAAACCATTGGACTGCTAGGCGGAATGAGCTGGGAAAGTACGGCGAATTACTACCGCGCCATCAATGAAGAAGTAAAAGAAAAGTTGGGTGGTTTGCATTCAGCCAGGATCGTCTTGTATAGCGTCGATTTCGAGGATATTGAAAAGCTGCAACAACAAGGGGATTGGGTCAGCGCCGGAGAAATCCTGCTGGATGCCGCGCTCAAGGTCCAGGCCGCCGGGGCCGACTTCCTGCTCATATGCACCAACACCATGCACAGGGTAGCCCCGCAAGTTGAGGCCGGACTCGACATACCCTTGCTGCATATCGCCGACGCTACCGCTGATGCGCTCCTGGTCCCGGGTATTCGAACGGTAGGTCTACTGGGCACCGCGTTCACCATGGAGCAGGACTTCTACAAGGGACGCCTGGGTCGCAGGGGACTTGAGGTACTGGTACCTGATGAGGCGGACAGGGTAAGCGTTCACCAGGTGATCTACCAGGAGCTATGCCAGGGTAAAATACTGCCTGAATCAAAGGCGGAATTTCTGCGCATCATCGCCGCATTGGCCCAGGCAGGTGCCGAGGCGGTCATACTGGGATGCACTGAAATCGGGATGCTTGTTAGCCATGAGGATACCGAGGTCCTGCTGTTCGATACCACCGCAATACACGCACACCAGGCTGTCGAGTACGCACTTCAGGACCAGGTCAAAGTGAATCGCTGAGAGTCGCCACCAAGTAAGAACAACTATGCTGCACCATCTTTCCATCGCCGTATCCGCTCTTGATCGCTCCGGCGTTTTTTATGACGCCGCACTTTCCACACTGGGTTACACCAGGGTGTGGACACAGGCAGATGCCGTAGGCTACGGCATTAGCGGAGGCGATGACCGGTTTGCCATCAAGCATGGTCCTGTCGAAGTGAATGCCCCCGGGGCCGGGTTCCATATTGCGTTTGCGGCGCCCTCCCGGAAAGCGGTGGAAGAATTTCACCGGGCGGCGCTGAAATATGGCGGCAAAGACAACGGGCGGCCGGGTCTTCGCCCTGCCTACGGCGAGCACTACTACGCGGCTTTCGTATACGATCCTGACGGTTATCGGCTAGAGGCGGTAATCGATGAATAACCCGGGGAACCGGCCTGGCCAGGGCAGGGGCATAAGGGGATATGCGGCTCTGATACACTCCCTCGGGGTTTACTGAAAATACACGGCCTGACAATACGGTCGTCACACGATGCTGCCGGTTTTGAGGTTAGATAAAAGGGGAACCGCGATGATGGTCAGTTTGCTGGGATTCGAATGGGATGCAAGTTCCTCATATGCCCGGGGTACGGCCTCGGGTCCGGCCATGATTCGCGCACTGTTATTTAACGAGGCCTCCAGCGCCTACAGTCTGAGCGGCGTGGATGTCCGCCAGGTGCTCGCGCTGAAACCGTTCCCGACGTTGGCAACAGAGGCCGCAGCCAGTCGCGAGCAGATTTCTGCCTGCGTTGCCGCAGAGTTGGCCGCTGGTTGCGCGCCGCTCAGCCTGGGCGGCGACCATTCGATCACCTACCCGATCCTCGAGGCGATCAAGGCCAGGCATGGCCCGGTGAACGTCCTGCACATTGATGCCCACCCCGATATGTACGAGGAATTCGAGGGGGACAGATACTCCCATGCCAGCCCCTTCGCCCGCGCCCTGGAAGGCGGCTGTATCAAGAACCTGGTGCAGGTCGGTATCCGCAGCAGCAATCCTCAACTGCGCGAATTCGGACAGCGCTATGACGTTACGATGCTGGGCGCCGAGCAGGCAGGAGACGTGCCTTACGATCGTCTGCAAGGGCCGCTGTACATCTCCATTGACCTGGATGGCCTGGACCCTGCGTTTGCTCCCGGGGTAACTCACCAGGAGCCTGGCGGACTGACCACTCGGGAAGTCATCACCATGATTGCGCGTTGCCCGGGACAGGTAATCGGTGCCGACGTGGTCGAATTAAACCCCGAGCGGGACATTAATCTGCTAACCGCTAATGTGGCGGCGCGTCTGGTGAAGGAACTGGCGGCGAAAATTGCAGCAGAGCGCGCATAGCGCCCGCGCCCGCG
>JAPHSC010000225.1 GCA_026193125.1 Gammaproteobacteria bacterium | reverse complement strand
TGGGCATTCGACCGACACCGTCTTGCGAGAACCTGTTGGCCGGCGTCCCATATCTGAAGGATTACGATAGACTCGCTTAGACCACATTCCTGGAACAATTGGAATTCATGCAGATATTTGACGGGATCATTACAGACCGCGGTTCAAAGTACGCGGTGTCTGGCGGGCCATGTAGCTCACCGGAAGAAGCCAAGGCGTTCATCAAGACCTTGTGTCGCAAGAAGAAATTCTTGAAAGCGACCCACAATACCTGGGCGTTTCTTCAGGACACGGTCCCGGTAAAGAATGACGATGGCGAATCCGGGGCCGGAATGTTGATCGCCCAAATGCTGGAGCGTGAAGGGCTTCACAACCATATTGTCGTGGTGACCCGCTGGTACGGTGGCAAGCATCTTGGTGGAGACCGCTTCAGGCACGTCCAGGACGCTGTGCGCCACTACCTGGACAACCGTTCAAAATAGCGGGATCAGATCAATCACTTGACCATTACTCTCCGATCTCGCCATTTTTCGCCACGATTCGCCTTTGCATGCTCCCCCATGGCTCGGCCACGACATGGTAGATTCCCGGCAACCGTGCAGATTCTATAGAGGCCAGGCTGTAATGAGCGAGAACAATGTTCGTGATGCCGTCACCGACGCGATTAGCTACTGGGAGAAGAAGCGGATCACCTATAACGCGATCCTGCTGACAATTGTGCTGACTGTGTTCGCAAGCCGATGGCCCGAGTCCCGGTCGGCCATGTCAGCAGAGCTACTGCAGGGCCTGTTCCTGCTGGCCGTGATGGCCAACGTCTTCTATTGCGCCGCCTACAGCGTGGATGTCGTGGCCCAGTATTCGGGATTCCGGGACTCCTGGCGGCGCCATCGCTGGATTCTCTTCGCCGTGGGTGCCATGTTCGCCAGCATCATTGCCCGCTTTATTTCCCTGGACATCTTCGGCCAAGGGACCTGATTATCGGGCCATGACCGATTCTTTCAGGAAAGCCTCAGCCAACCCCGTTTTTTAGCGCCTAGCTCACCAAGTACAGGCAGACAAAATGCAAGTCGGTGATTTTCTTGATTACAGGCAACTGGTTAGCGCCGGAATGCCACATCCCAATAATCTGCACATCGCTGGCAGTGATATTTTCTATTTTCACGGTGAGCGCGCAGGGGTCTATGCGCGCGTGAATATTGAAGGACGCTCCTTTGAGATTCTTGGCCCAAAAGGCGGCCATTTACCTAAAGGAACCCTGTTGACCCCGGATAAGCTTAACCAGACGCGTTTTATGGCAATACTTTATGGCCACAACCTCCTGGGCAACTATTAGAAGGTTGCGAGAGCTTGAAAGTGCGTTCAAGAACTCGGGGTCGAACCGAAGTCTACAAATGATCCCGGCCCGACCCCGCCAATTCCCAACAGGAACTATGCCAGCTTCACATTTCGAAGAGGCAGCTCACGTACCCGCTTGCCTGTCGCTGCAAAAATCGCATTGCAGATAGCGGGGGCAACCGGCGGCACACCCGGCTCACCGACGCCACACGGTTTGGCCTGAGAAGGTATGATGTGCACATTGATGGCCTTCGGTGCTTCACTCATGCGAATCACGCGGTAGCTATTGAAATTACCCTGCACAATCGCCCCTGCCTTAGCGGTGATCTGGCCATGCATGGCAAGACTCATTCCGAATATTCCGGCACCTTCCATTTGCGCGCGCACACGATCCGGGTTGACTACCGTACCCGCATCAACAGCGGTCCACAGTTCCTCGACCTTGAGCTCGCCGGTGTCACTGACGCTGACCTCCGCCGCCGTCGCGACATAACCGAGGAACGAGCGATGCACCGCAATCCCAAGTCCATGCCCGGCTGGCAGCGTTCTACCCCAGTCGGCCATTTTCGCGGCTTCTGCGAGCACGCCCTTCAGACGCGCCGTGTCTATCGGGTGCTCCGCAATATCATGGCCATAGTTATCGTACTCGGCACCACTATCGGCAGGGTTTACATGCCGGTCCGGGCCAATCAGTTCAAGCAAAAAATCTTTCGCGTCGCGTCCGGCCAGGTGCGCCAACTCGTCAGCAAAACTGCTCGCGGCGAAGGCATGATAGACATTGGACACGGAACGCAACCAGCCAATTCTTACGTGGGCAGCCGCCTTGCATGACTCAATTTTCATATTTTCTATGGCGTACGGATTGTCTATACAACCCAGGCCAAGCTCGCCCCCGCCGGGGCCATCCGATGGTCCGAAGGTCGAATTAATCGAGGGGAACGCCGTGCGTTGATGCCAGGCCGTCACTTTGCCATCGGCATCGATACTGCCACGCAGGTACTGCGCGCTGACGGAATGAAAATATCCGTGCCGAATATCGTCCTCGCGCGTCCACGTGACCTTGACCGGCTTTCCCGCCTTCTTGGCCAGGAGCGCGGCCTCGGCAATGAAATCGGGTTTGGACTTGCGCCCGAAAGCACCCCCGAGCAGGGTGACGTTGATGGTTACCTGCGCAGGCTCTATACCCAATGCGCCGGCCACCACTCCCTGTGCGGTTTGCGGATCCTGGGTACAGGCCCATACTTCACAAGTACCGTCGGCGTTAATCCTTGCAACTGCCGCCGGTGGCTCCATCGGTGCTTGTGACAAGTGGGGCGCATAGTAGGTCGCCTCCAGGGTCTTGGCTGCACCGGAAAGGGCTGCGTCAACATCACCACGTGAAAGCACAACGGAGCCCTCGTTATGCACCGATGACTCAAGCTGCTCACGATAAGCATCGGAGTCGTAACTTGCATTCGCGCCCAGGTCCCACTTGATGTTCAACGCTTCGCGGCCCTTTTGCGCCGACCAGGTGTTGCTGGCCAGAACGGCAACGCCGCCAAGCGGGTTAAAGACCGGCGGGGAGGTCCCGTCACCCAGTTGGATAACATCCACCACGCCTGCGATTGCCCGGGTTGCCGTATCATCGACCGATACCAGCGTGCCGCCAACCACCGGGCAACGCTCGATAGACGCGTACAGCATGCCCGGTAACACGGTATCAATGCCAAAAGCAGCCGAGCCTACCGTGAACGCCATGCCATCGACGGTATCCATGGGTTTACCGATGTAGCGGTAGTCCTCGGGAGACTTGAATTCCACCTTCTCGGGCAGCGACAGGGTCGCTGCCTGCCCGGCCAGCTCACCATAGCCCAGCGACCTGCCGGAGGCTGCGTGATGCACGGCATGATTTTGACCTATACACTCAGAGGCGGGTACGCCCCAAACCTCTGCCGCAGCGAGCACCAGCATGTGTCGGGCCACAGCGCCCGCATTTCTCAACAGGTCGAATTGTTTACGAATGCTGGTAGAGCCATCCGTATTCTGATCGCCATATTTGGCATCGCCGGTTGCCTGCAATAACTTCACCCGATCCCAGTCGGCTTCCATCTCGTCAGCAATAACCTGCAATACAGAGGTCCGTATGCCCTGCCCCATTTCAGAACGATGACACACAATTTCCACGTCACCGCTCTCCAGCAGGTTCACATACACGTTAGGCGCGAAATCACCGCCAGGCAGCTCCTGGTCGGTTGAGCAGCCCGAGAAGTGGGCCGCAAGGATCAGACCGCCACCGGCGAGCCCTGTATTACGAATAAATTCACGGCGCGTAACCAGCCTTATACCTTTGATAGCGTCGTTCATGACTTCACCCCCGCCGCCTTGTGTATCGCCGCCCGAATCCGGGTGTAGGTACCACAACGGCAGATATTGCCACTCATTGCGTTATCGATATCCTCATCAGTCGGAGTGGGATTTTTGTCGAGCAAGGCCACGGCCGCCATGATCTGCCCGGGCTGGCAATAGCCGCATTGCGGGACATTCAACTCGCGCCATGCCACTTGTACCGGGTGATTGCCATCCGCAGACAGCCCCTCGATCGTGGTAACGGCTTTACCCGCCGCAGCAGACACCGGATAGGCACATGACAGCACTGGCTGGCCATCAACATGCACTGTACAGGCTCCGCACAGTGCTTTACCGCAACCGAACTTGGTGCCTGTCATGCCCGCCAGGTCTCTAATCGCCCAGAGCAGTGGCATGTCAGGATCGGCATCCAGTGTTAAGGCTTTGCCGTTAATATTGATATCTATTGTCATTGGATTCCCCACGCGACCCAGGCGACCGATAGGTTGCAATTCCGCACCTGGTGACGGAGGGCAACCGATGTTCAAGAATCTTTGTTTGGTGGAGTAATCCTAGCTGATTTTTAAGCCGATCACTCTAACTTTTTACCCTCGTCCTCTGCCTCGCACTGCCCTTCCAGGTAGCCCGTCACCTCGGGCCGCCTGCATGCGGCGCAAGCATTGGGATAGCTTACCCACTCCGTTGACGGGCAAGGAGCCTTGACGCAGCGTACACCGGTATCTCGCAGCGCGCAGACCGGCAAGTAGTTCATGGGACAAATTTGCGACCTGGGTTCTGTACACACTGCATCAAGCTGGACTTCAAGCTGGGCCTCGGCATGGGTATCTGATATCGCGTGGCTGCATCCGGTCAGGGCGAGGCAAATAATCAAGTTTGCACGAACAATGCGTCGCGATAATTTGGCTAGCACGATCGAATCCTCA
>JAPHSC010000356.1 GCA_026193125.1 Gammaproteobacteria bacterium | reverse complement strand
TGGAGCACTATGAAACTGGCAAGCATGAAATCCACCGGAAGAGACGGCAGCCTGGTCGTCGTCAGCCGCGATCTGCGTTCCGCCTGCAGTGTGCCGGACATTGCGGCGACCTTGCAGGCGGCGCTGGACAACTGGCAGGATTGCGCGGGCCCTCTGCAAGAGGTTTACGCACGCTTGAGTGCCGGTGAGATCGAGAACGCGTTTGTGTTTGAGCAGGCCAAGGTGAGCTCTCCGTTGCCAAGGGCTTTTCACTGGGTGGACGGCAGTGCCTACGTGAATCACGTAGAGCTCGTGCGCAAGGCACGCGGTGCTGAGATGCCTGAGACGTTTTGGCACGAACCGCTGGTTTACCAGGGCGGAGCAGATGATTTTAGCGGTCCGCGCGATCCCATCCTCGTGCCCAGCGAGGAGTTTGGCATTGATATGGAGGCCGAGGTCGCAGTGATTACCGATGACGTACCCATGGGCACCGATGCGAGCGCCGCCAGAGGACACATCAAGTTGCTGATGCTGGTGAATGACGTCAGTCTGCGCAACCTTATACCCGGGGAACTGGCCAAGGGTTTCGGCTTCTATCAATCCAAACCTGCGTCGGCTTTCTCACCGGTGGCGGTCACCCCTGACGAATTGGGTGAGGCCTGGGACGGTGGCAAGATACACCTGCCTTTGCTGACCCATTTGAATGAAAAACTACTGGGCAAACCCAACGCCGGCGTGGATATGACCTTTGATTTTCCCCGCCTGGTGCAGCACGTGACCCTGACCAGGAGACTGGGGGCAGGATCAATTATTGGTTCGGGTACCGTTTCGAATTACGATCGCAGTCTTGGTTCGAGTTGCCTGGCCGAAGTGCGTATGCTCGAAACCATCGCGGAGGGCAAGCCACGCACACCCTTTATGAAGTTTGGAGATCGCGTGCGGATTGAAATGCTGGATAGTGCTGGAAACAGTATTTTTGGGGCGATTGACCAGGTAGTCAGGCAGGCGCACTAATCGCGTTCGGGTAACGAGAAGATAGTAACGACGGTTTGGAGGAAGAATATGTTTGGTGTTCCGCATACCCTTTTCGCGATACCCGCCAGGGCCGCGGCGAAACCTTTGGCGCTCCTGTCGCTGTTGGCGTTGCTGGGCGCCTGTAGCAAAGCTCCGGAAAGCACGTCCCCCACAACGCAGGGGGCTGGCGGGGTCACCGCCGGCCATGGCGTGAGCGACGAGCGCCTGGTCAAGGCCGGTTCCGAACCTGACGTCTGGCTGGGCCATGGTCGTACCTACGATGAACAACGTTACAGTCCGCTGAAGCAGATTGATGCGGCCAACGTCGGGCGCCTCGGTCTGGCCTGGTCTTACCGGTTGCCGACCCGTCGCGGCACCGAGGCGACTCCGCTGGTGGTTGATGGCGTGCTGTATACCACCGGTCCCTGGAGCATTGTCTATGCCATGAATGCGGCAAGCGGCGAGTTACTCTGGACCTACGACCCCAAGGTGCCGACCGAATGGGCCCGTTATGCCTGTTGTGACGTGGTCAACCGCGGGGTAGCTGCCTGGGGCGACAAGATATTCGTGGCCACCCTGGACGGTCGCCTGGTCGCACTGGATGCCAGCACCGGCGAGATGCGCTGGAGCACCCAGACCACTGATCCCGAGCGGCCGTACACCATCACCGGGGCACCCAGGGTGGTAAAGGGCAAGGTCATAATCGGTAACGGCGGCGCCGAGCTGGGTGTGCGTGGCTATGTCAGCGCCTACGACGCCGATAGCGGCCAGCAGGCCTGGCGCTTTTACACGGTCCCCGGAGATCCCTCACTACCCTTTGAATCCGAGGTTTTGCAAGGTGCTGCGGATACCTGGAAGGGTGGCGAGTGGTGGAAGATAGGCGGTGGCGGCACCGTTTGGGACTCCATGGCCTATGACCCGGAACTGGATTTGTTGTACGTGGGGGTCGGCAACGGCTCGCCCTGGAGCCGCCACATACGCAGTCCTGGAGGTGGCGATAACCTGTTCCTGTCCTCCATCGTCGCCCTCAAGCCCGACACGGGTGCCTATGTGTGGCATTACCAGACCACGCCTGGAGACAGCTGGGATTACACCGCCACCCAGCACATGATTCTTACTGACCTGGAGATCGGCGGGCAGCTGCGGAAGGTCATCATGCAGGCGCCAAAGAACGGGTTCTTTTATGTCTTGGACAGACAGACCGGAGAGCTGATTTCAGCCAGCAACTTTGTCCAGACTACCTGGGCGAGCCATATTGATATGGAGACCGGCCGGCCTGTGGAGACTCCTGGCGCCCGATTTGCCGATGCGCCCAGCTTTGCCCTGCCATCACCATTCGGTGGCCATAACTGGCATCCCATGAGCTACAGCCCGGACACCGGGTTGGTCTATATTCCGGCCCAGGAATTCCCCTTTGTCTACGGCAAGGATGAGACCTTCAAATACGCACCGGGATACTGGAACCTGGGCGTGGATGGCAGCCTGTCGGCAACCCCCGAGGATCCGGAGGTGGCTAAACAGCTGGCAGCCATGATCAAGGGCCGTATCATCGCCTGGAACCCGGTCACTCAGAAGGAGGCCTTCCACGTCGATCACCCCGGTCCCTGGAACGGGGGACTGCTGACGACCGGTGGGAATTTGCTGTTCCAGGGCACGCCGGGTGGGCAGTTCTCCGCCTACCGTGCAGACAACGGTGAACGCTTGTGGGAGTTTTCTGCGCAGACGGGTATCGTAGCGGCCCCAATCACTTACCGGGTCGACGGCGTGCAATACGTGGCCGTCATGGCCGGTTGGGGTGGCACCTTCCCCTTGTTCTTCGGTTCCGCCTATCCGCCCTCGAACGAACCGGTGAATGAATTACTGGTGTTCAAGCTGGATGGTGACGCGATCCTGGCGCCGCCGGTGAGGCTGGAACAAGTGCTGCCGGAACCGCCGGAGCAGAAGGTGGATGCAGAAATTCTGGCCCGGGGCAAAAAGGACTATCACCTGCGCTGCGCGATGTGTCATGGAGAAAGCGCTGTAGGTGGCGGAATCCTGCCTGATTTGCGCTATATGAACAGCCAGACCCACCAGGATTTTTACGCAATTGTCCTGGGGGGCGCCCGCTCCAAGTCAGGCATGCCGCCATTTGGCCAGATCCTGAGCGCCGAGGAAGTGGATGGAATCCATGCCTATATCATTGATCGGGCGCAGAACGCCTGGGCGCAGCAGGCGACCGTGGGCGAGTAGGCACAGGGCCAGCCGGGCCCAGAGGGACTGCCGAAGCCGCGGCTTGCCACCCCTGGAGGACATTTCAGCTTGCATCCTGGCTAATTCAAATTACGCCGGGGTGTGACCGCTGGCGGACCGGAGCATAATCCTGTTATGGGCCAAAGGAGAGCAGGCGTGCGAGCAGTAATGTGTCATGAGTTGGGAGGGCCGGACAAACTGCGTCTGCAGGAAGTGGCTTCTCCAGCTGTCGGACCCGGCCAGGTCAGGCTCTCGGTTCATGCAGCGGCCTTCAATTTTCTCGACACCCTGATTATCCGTGGTCAATACCAGGATCGTCCCGAGCTGCCCTTCGTACCGGGCGCCGAGGCAGCCGGCAGAATTATGGAGGTGGGAGAGGGTGTCAGCCATCTCAAGCCGGGCCAGGCGGCCATTGCCCTGTGCGGCACGGGTGCTTTCGCCGAGGAAGTAGTCGCCGACGCACAGCGTGTAATACCCATTCCAGACAGCCTTCCCATGCCTTTGGCAGCGAGCATTGCCACGGCCTACGGGACCTCTTTCTATGCCTTGAGAGAACAAGCCAGCTTGCAAGTGGGGGAAACCCTGCTGGTGCTGGGTGCGGCCGGCGGTGTCGGTCTGGCGGCGGTTGAGCTGGGCAAGTTGATGGGGGCCCGTGTGATTGCCGCCGCTGGCAGTGACGAGAAACTGGCCGCCGCGCGGAAGGCCGGTGCCGTTGCGACCGTGAATTATCGTAGCGAGGATTTGCGCAGCAAGGTGAAGCAAATCACTGATGGCAAGGGCGTGGATGTAGTTTACGATCCTGTCGGAGCTGAGCTGGCGGAGCCCTCTGTACGCAGCCTTGCCTGGGGCGGGCGCTACCTGGTGGTGGGTTTCGCAGGCGGCGCTATTCCCGCATTACCGTTAAATCTGCTGCTGCTCAAGGGCGCCAGCGCCATAGGCGTGTTTTGGGGCGCCTGGGTGCAGCGGGATCCTGCGGGAGCCGCCGCAGGTTTCCGTCAATTGCTTGCCTGGATTGCGGAAGGGAAGCTGAGACCGGTAATCAGGGAGTCTTACCCGCTGGAACAATTTGAAAAAGGCTTTCTTTCGTTGCAGAACCGGAAGGCCGTTGGGAAAGTAGTATTGACCATGACCGATCCCGGTCAGGAGTGAATGGCAGTGAGTTCGAAAGCCTACGTAATCGTTCGCGCCTCGGTAACCGATCCGGAGGCGTACGAAGAATACAAGCAGCACTCGGGACCAGCGGTGGTGCGGTACGGAGGGCATTTTCTAGCCCGTGGCGGTTTACTGGAAACCCTCGAGGGCCAGGCCGAGACCGGTCGCGTGGTGTTGCTCGAGTTTCCTGATCTGGAGGCGGCCCGTCGCTGGTATAATTCACCCGAATATCAACATGCCATTTCTCTGCGCAGGGACGCAGCGGATGCCCAGTTTATCCTGCTCGAGGGCAGCTGAATCCGGCAGATGCGTTTTCTGGCTGACCGTTTTTTGCACGGTGCGGACCTGGCTTATTTCTCACTTTGAACTGGCATCACCATGAAAAAACTATCGTTAAGCAAAGACAAGATTCGCGTATTGCTGTTGGAAGGCGTGCACGATTCTGCAGTGCGGTCCTTTCAAGAGGCGGGATACAAAAATATCACCCGCATCGCCCATGCCTTGCCCCAGGATGAATTGATTAAAAAGATCAAGTCAGTTCATTTTCTTGGTATTCGTTCGCGCAGCCAGATTAATGCTGCTGTACTGGAGCAGGCCAAGCGCCTGGCCGCGGTGGGGTGCTTCTGTATAGGCACCAACCAGGTGGACCTGGGCGCCGCCGAGAAGATGGGGGTGCCGGTATTTAATGCGCCGTTTTCCAATACCCGCAGCGTTGCCGAACTCGTGCTCGCGGAAATCATTTGCCTGATGCGCCGTATCCCGGAGAAAAATGCCCAGGCCCACAGAGGGGTCTGGCAGAAGTGGGCGACAGACGCCCATGAAATTCGCGGCAAAACGCTGGGAATCATCGGTTACGGTCACATAGGCACGCAACTTGGCATCATGGCGGAAAGCATGGGTATGCGGGTTTGCTATTACGATATTGAGAACAAGCTGCCGCTGGGTAATGCAAGTCCGGTGGCCAGGCTGGAGGAACTGCTGGGAAGTGCAGACGTAGTCTCTTTGCATGTGCCGGAAACCGCTGATACGCGCAACATGATCGGTGCCAGGGAACTGGCGAAAATGAAAAAAGGCGCTTACCTGATCAATGCCGCACGCGGCACCGTGGTGGATATCGACGCACTGGTTAGCGCCCTTCGCTCAGGCCATATTGGTGGGGCCGCGGTAGACGTTTTTCCGGTTGAGCCCAAGGCAAACGAGGATGAATTCGTATCGCCCTTGCGTGAGTTCGACAATGTAATACTGACGCCACATGTCGGTGGCAGCACGCAGGAGGCGCAGGAAAATATCGCCCTCGAAGTGGCTGGCAAGTTGGTCAAATACAGCGACAATGGTTCGACCATGACTGCCGTGAATTTTCCGCAGGTGGCGATTCCTGATCACTATGACAAGCGCAGAATCTTGCACATACACCAAAACCTTCCAGGCGTGCTGGAGCGAATCAACAGAGTGTTTTCCGATCGAGGCGTAAATATCGCGGCACAGTATCTGCAAACATCCCGTGACATCGGCTACGTGGTGATGGACGTGGAGCTGGAGGAGGCCGGGCCCCTGGTTGACGCCCTGTTGAAAATCAATGGCACCATACGTACACGTCTGCTGCACTAATGGCGCCCTGGTCTGTGTATGAATTCGTATCTTGCACCACAAGAATCCGGCGCCTGCATTATCGGTAGTCCCGGGCCAGGCTCGCGCACCTAGCGTCCTGAGTGTTACCGGTTTTCCGCAAGCACGGTCTCGCCCCAAATAAATCAGAGGCAGCCCATATCATGCAGACCACACAATCCGCACGGGCCTCGCTTTTGCTTGCCGCGGTCCTGTTTTCCACCGGC
>JAPHSC010000113.1 GCA_026193125.1 Gammaproteobacteria bacterium | reverse complement strand
GAGCAGAGACGTGGTTTATTCTTCCTATCCGCTTCGTACTGGATATTGCATGAATGACTCTGAACAGACTCTGAGAACCGATTTGACCTGGCTTGGCCGCATCTCGGCAATGGCTCTGCTGGTTTTACTGACTGCCTGCGGCAAGCCGTCGCCTGAGGTCGTTGCCAATGGTGAAACCCTGCAAGGCGATTGGGACAAGTCCCTAAAAGAAATCGCAGTGTTTCGAGGCATTCCGTTTGCCAAGGCTCCCGTTGGGGAATTGCGCTGGCGCGCGCCGCAGGCTCATGCAGCAAGCGTGGAGACTCGTAGGGTCACCGAGTTTGCGCCGGTGTGTCCACAAGGCGATTACATGATTGACTGGTATGCACAGGTCGCAGCGGCTTTTGGTCATGGTCCAGAAGTGGTCGAGGGGCCCAATGGAGAGAGCGAAGACTGCCTGTACCTGAATGTCTGGACACCAAACCTGGTTTCGGAGACGCGACTGCCGGTGATGGTCTACGTGCACGGCGGTTCCAACAAAGGGGGCTGGTCCTATGAGCCCAATTACCTCGGTGAACAACTGGCCGCGCGAGGCGTGGTCGTCGTGTCTATCGCTTATCGCGTTGGTCCATTGGGATTTTTTGCCCACTCGTCACTGGAAAATGGCGCGGGCGAGCCGGTCGCAAATTTTGGTTTGCTGGACGTTGCGGAAGCTTTTCGCTGGATCAGGTCCAACATCGGCGCATTTGGTGGGGACAGTAATAATGTCACCGGCTTTGGTGAGTCCGCAGGTGCTGGCAACCTGCTCAACCTTGCACTGGCGACAGATCAGGAAACTCCATTGTTCGAGCGCATTATTCTTCAAAGCATCGGCGGCGGACTGACCGATCACAGAACACTGGAGCAAGAACAAGTCCTGGGTGAGCAATTGATTAGTGAGCTGGGTTTTGACGACACTGTCAGCGCTGCACAGTTACGTGAAATCCCCTTCCAGGACCTGCTGCGAGCGGGCAAAGAAGCTTTACCTGGACATTATTACGACGCAGTCGTCGACGGCCGTTCCATGGTGCGACAGCCACTGGACGGTTTGCGCGGACCACAAGCGGCCAGTTTGAGTGTGCTGGCAGGGACCAACAGGCATGAGTGGCTGATGTATGTCGATCCTGATTTACAGCAAGAAGACCTGGAACAATGGATAGTCAATACGGTGCCGGAGTTTGCAGGCACCTTAACAGACGCCGTGTCTGACGAACCGGATCCCCGGCGGGCCATGGATCGCCTGATCACCGCCAAGCGGATGATGTGCCCGTCACGAACCATTGCTGGCCTGGCTACGGCTGCTGGCGGAGATGGCTTTGTTTACTGGTTTACACGACAACGCGAAGGCGGTGATTCGCTTGGGGTGTACCACGGGGCAGAGTTGCCTTACGTTTTCAATCGGCACGATGATTGGCTACCGACTAACGATGCCGACCACGCGCTGACCGAGTCGTTGATGTCCTATTGGGTCTCGTTCGCGAATACCGGTTCGGTCCGCACACCCGGCCTGCCTGAGTGGCCAATGTATGTCGAATCGCGACCCTGGGTCATGGAACTCGGTGACCAGGTGAAGGCCATTGAGCCGCCAGACACTTTGCTTTGTCGTTACCTTTCGCCCAGGTAGCATGTGCTTTAACGTTCCTATACGCCACTACCCCTTGCTACTGCATCATCCTGGGAAATCACAAGCCATGAATTCAACGTCAAATCACCCCCGCCGGAGCAGGATTTGGATGAAGGTCGTCCTGTTGGTGGGCCTCGTCCAGCCGGCTGTTTCATATCAAGCGCCAATCCCAGATGCGGTCAGCGATACAGAAGCTTTGACCGACATGGTGATGCAGCGTGAGCACGCCATGCAGGCCAAGGATGCAACCCTGGCGATGCAACAGTTCAGCGACGATGCTACGTGGATTAATTCACAGGGTTACTACTTTGAGGGCAAGTCCGCAGTGGCGAGATTTCACACCTTGCTGACACAGGATCCACAACGAGACTATCACTACGAGGCCGGATCGCCTCGCATTCGGCTGCTGGATTCGAGCAATGCGGTTGTTTATTACTCCTGGAAGATGACATGGTTCGAACGGGACAATCCCGAGAAAGTCATTAACCCCGAAGTGGGGCTGATGACATTAACCGCTCAGAAACGGGATGGAAAGTGGTATTGGGTAGCGACCACCGTGCAGCACACACCCTGGTTTTACCAATCGATTGAGCCCGAGCCTATTGGAGAGACGATTCACTCCGAACCCTGACCAAAAAAGGGGCCGGATATATTCATCAGGTGTGCCGCGCGATAACTATATGGAATAAATGTATCCGGCCTTTTTAATTGTTCCGAAGCGGACATTCAGTTCCTCTTGACCTAAACTCAAACCAGCACTTGCTTGTGACCCAAAGCAGACTTTGGGGATTCAACGCAACTGTCCTTC
>JAPHSC010000409.1 GCA_026193125.1 Gammaproteobacteria bacterium | reverse complement strand
CGGATGTCACGGACGAGGCCGCCTGCCGTGCGCTGGTCGAAAAAACCTTAGCGCGGTTTGGTGGCCTGGATGTGCTGGTCAACAATGCCGGCGGTAGCATGTGGGCACGCCTGGATGAGATGCAGGATACCTCGGCACTGGAAGGCCTGATGCGCTTGAACTATCTGAGCGCCGCCTGGTGCACCTACTACGCCCTGCCAGCCCTGAAAAAATCACGCGGGCAGATCGTCGCGGTAGCCAGCGTAGCCGGCCTGACCGGAGTGCCCGCCCACACCGTCTATTCGGCGACCAAGCACGCCATGATGGGCTTCTTTGATTCGCTGCGCATAGAGTTGGCAGGTGACGGCGTCGCGGTGACCGTCATCGCCCCCGATTTCGTACAATCGGAAATCCATCAACGGGCGCTGGGCCCCGACGGCAAAGCAATAGGCGAAAGCCGGGTGGAGACACGCGCGAGGGTAATGAGCTCGGAGCAATGCGCAGCCATGATTTACCGGGCCATGGCCGCCCGCAAGCGTCTGCTAATTACCTCGTTGCGGGGCAAGTTGGGACGCTTTGTACGAATCCTCGCTCCGTCGCTGATCGACCGGATCGCCTTGAAGGCTGTTGCAGGACTGCACTAGTCCAGCGCGAGTCTGTCCAGGAACAGCCCGAACAGACCGCGCAGTTCATCCAGATTGTCGAGCATGCGGTGATCGGCATTCAACAGGTGCAAGGTGCACGCAGCCTCGCGCGCATAGCGCAAGACGTTCTCCACCGGCACCACCGTGTCATGCCATCCGTGGACGATAGTGGTCGGACAATCAAGGGCGGCTGGCGTCAGTTGCTCGTAGCCAGGCATATAAAATGCCGGCGCGATTAGGAAAACCGCGATCGCCTGTTGCTCACCGGCCGCCGCGGCCGCCACGTGACCGCCCATGCTGGAACCCACCAGGATTGCCCGCACGCCCAGGCCACGCAGGTGCTCCCGCAGTTTGTCCACCCGCCGCTCGGGGTCATCCATCCCGCGGTAGTCCAGGGACTCCACCGCGAGACCACGCTTGCTCGCCACCTCGGCCAGCGCGGTGATTTTTCCGCCCCAGGGACCGCTTTCCTTGCCGTGTGAAAACACCACTTGCATAGACCTGACTCCCACTGTTCAACTACTCCCATGCCGCGAGTTCGCGTCCAGCTCATGTACATGCCAGACAGGCCCTTGAGCAATACAGCATTCAAGCCGGTTCATCAGGGGCCCACAACAAGGTATCCAGATAATCCTCGGCCAGGCGCGCGTTACCGGGCGCGCGCCCGGCGCGCAGCAATACACCTTCATCCAATAATCGCTGGTGCTGTTCCTCCCAGGCCGGGCTACCCGGCGGAAAGGAAATCTTCCAGCTGGCATTGATTACCCGATGCCACGGGACATCACTGCCCGGTGGCAATTGCTTTAAGGCATGACCCACAAGTCGAGCCCGCCCCGGCATGCCGGCCATGCGGGCCACCTGGCCGTAACTTGCCACCCTGCCCCGGGGAATGCTCTTGACTGCGTCCCAGATCTTTTGCCGAGAAACAGCACCCTGGCTCATGCATGGCCTTCCTTGCCGGGTCTCATAGCGACTCGCTGCGGCCACGTATACCCGCGATACTGATACCCAGGGCCAACCCGAAAGGCAGTAAACGCTCGGCCACATCTCCGGGCGTATCAGGCATGAGGTAGAGCACCACGGTCAGCCCCGCGCCCATGGTCATTGCGGACAGGGTGGACTTGGCGGTCACCTGGTAACCGGCAAGGCGCACGAGCAGCGGTGGCGCAAAGGCCGAACCCACTGCGCTCCAGGCAAACAGCACGCGGGAGAAAATCGCCTCCGGTGCGAACAGCGCCAGCAAGGTTGCCACCACGCTGACGCCCAGCATGACCTGCCGCGATAGTTTCAAGTCCGTGGTTTTGCCTTTGGCCAGGCGCCAGTCATGGGAGACTGAGGACGCTGCCACCAGCAGCTGGCTGTCGGCGGTGGACATGATGGCCGAGAGCACGGCCGCCACCACCACCCCGGCAACGGCCGGGGACAGCAGGCGATTAGCCACTTCAAAGAACACCATTTCGCCGTCAGAGATCGTGGTGTACAACACTCGGGCGCACAGACCCACGATCAGCGTGCCGCTGTAAATGAGTGCGCACCAGGTCAGGGCAATAATACGGCCACTACGCAGCGCGCTTTCATCACGCAACGCCATGAACCGGTTCACCACGTGAGGCTGGCCCGGGTAACCGGCGCCGATACCCAGCAGACCCACCACGAACGCCACGGCCATGATCCCGTCAAAGGATCCGGTCCAGGATAATTGCTGATCGGTACCCACGCTCTGCAGCGCCAGCATCAATTGCCCAGGCCCTCCAACAGCGACCAGCCCGGCAATCGGCAGCAGCACTGCCGTACCCACCATCAATAAACCCTGGATCATGTCGGTCACACTGACCGCCCAGAAGCCACCCAACAGGGTGTAGGCAACCACCACCACTACGCCGATGATCAGCGAGACGCGCGGGCCCAGCCCAAAACTGTTATCGAAGGCATGACCTGCGGCCTGTAATTGCGACGCGACATAGAACATAAAAGACACGACGATGATCACCGAAGCGGTCTTCATGATCAGGGGGAAAAGTGGATCTTCACTATTCCCGGCCAGCACTTCGGTCAGGGTGATGGCGCCGGTCTTCAGGCTCAGTTTGCGCAGGCGTGGACCGACCCATACCCAGTTCACCAGGTAGCCCAGGAAGATCGCCGGAAACAGCCATACCGCGGACAGGCCCCAATTGTAGGCCGCGCCCGAAACCCCCAACAGGGTCCAGGCCGAGGAGGAGCTGGCGGAGGCGCTAAGGGCCGCCACCCAGGGCCCCAGCTTGCGCCCACCGAGCAGGAAATCTGTTTCATTCCGGGTGCGCCGACTGGCCCAGACACCAATGAGCAGCATCCCACCCATGTAAACCAGCAGGGTTACCAGGATCGCCTCGGCTCGACTCATTCTTATTCACTCCCTAGGTGTGGCCCGCACACCATATCAAGGCCCGACGGCTACACCAACTTCAGCCCGGAAACGGTGATGCGCAGATGCAATACAAGACGATAGGTGAAACAATCCCCGCAGCATGGGCGGGCCGGAAACGATACGTGGGCAGCGACAAAAAGTGGCAATTCTGGATTGATCGCGGCGGCACCTTCACCGACCTGGTGGCGCGCAAACCTGACGGCTGCCTGCAAACCCTGAAGCTGCTTTCCAGCGACCCCGAACATTACGAGGATGCGGCCCTGGAGGGCATACGCCGCTGCCTGGGCGTCAACCGCTCGCAGCCCATTCCACACGAGCTGATAGACGCGGTAAAAATGGGCACCACCGTGGCCACCAACGCCTTGCTCGAACGCCAGGGCGAGCCCACGTTGCTGGTCATCACCCGTGGATTCGGCGACGCCCTGCGTATTGCTTACCAGAATCGTCCGGAATTGTTTGCCCGACATATTCGGCTACCCGAGCAGCTGTATAGCCGGGTCGTCGAGGCAGAGGAACGCGTGGACGCTGCCGGCAAGCCAATCCGTGCCCTGGACCAGGCCGCTCTGCGCGACGCTCTGGTCCAGGCCTACGACAGCGGGCTACGCTCGGTAGCGATCGTATTCATGCATGCCTACCGTTATCGCAAGCACGAGCAGCAGGCCGCAAAGCTGGCCAGGGAGGCCGGCTTTACCCAGGTGTCCACCTCACACGATGTCATCCCACTTATTCGCCTGGTGGGCAGGGGCGACACCACGGTAGCCGACGCCTACCTCTCCCCCTTGCTGTTGCGCTACATAGGATGCTTGCGCCAGGAGCTTGGCGATACTCGGCTGATGTTCATGCAGTCCAATGGCGGTCTGGCAAGCGCGGACTTTTTCCGTGGCCGCGACAGCATCCTTTCGGGCCCCGCGGGTGGGGTGGTGGGCATGGTGCGCACCGCGAGGGTAGCCGGTCTGGAGCGCCTGATCGGTTTCGACATGGGCGGCACCTCTACCGACGTGTCCCTGTTTGAAGGCGATTTCGAGCGCGCCCAGGATAATCTCATCGCGGGGGTGCGTATTCGGGCCCCGATGATGAAAATTCACACCGTCGCGGCCGGCGGTGGCTCAGTATTGCATTACACAGACGGGCGTATGCAGGTAGGTCCCATGTCCGCCGGCGCCAACCCGGGTCCGGCCTGTTATCGCCGCGGTGGCCCCCTGACGGTCACCGACATCAATGTCTTGCTTGGCCGCATCCAGCCCGAGTATTTCCCGCGGGTTTTCGGACCTGGTGCTGACCAGGCCCTTGATGCCGCCGTCGTACATGCGCGCTTCGCCGAACTGACCAACCGTATCAACACCGAGTCGGGTACCCACTACAGCGTCGAGCAGGCGGCCGAAGGCTTCCTGCACATCGCCGTGCAACGCATGGCCACCGCAATCAAGGAAATTTCCATACAACGGGGCTATGACGCCAGCCGCTTCGCCCTGTGCTGCTTCGGTGGCGCGGGCGGACAACATGCCTGCCAGGTGGCCGATGCTCTCGGCATTCCGCGTATTTTTATCCATCCCCTTGCCGGTGTGCTATCCGCCTATGGTATGGGTCTGGCGGACCTGCGCGCCATACGCCAGCAATCGCTTGAACGCCCGCTGGATGAGGCCGCCCTGGACGCCGTGGGCGCCACCAGGGACATGCTGATCCGTGACTGTCAGCAGGAACTGCTGCAACAGGGCATTGACTTCAAGCACATACGCATCGACTCCCGAGTGCGCCTGCGTTACGCGGGCAGTGACAGCTGCCTGGCGGTGGCTATCGATGACCTGCCAACCATGCGCCGGAGCTTCGACCAGGCCCAGCAACAGCGTTTCGGATTCACCAGCCCGGGTGCGCCACTGGTGGTGGCAGACGTGGAAGTGGAAGCCATCGGTGACACCGGTGCGGGAGACGAGCAAACCCTGGACGCCAACACCAACCCGGCTAATGCTGCGACCGAGGCGCGAATCTGGTTGCAGGGAGGCTGGTGTGATACGCCGGTCTACAGACGCCAGGACCTGCGGCCGGACGATCGAGTGTCCGGTCCGGCAATCATTACCGAAACCCACGGCACTGTCGTGGTCGAAAGTGGCTGGTTGGCCGGTATGAACCAATTTGGTCATCTCATCCTGGAGAGACAGGAGCCGGTAAATCGCCAGGTCGCTCATGCCACCTCGGTCGACCCAATGTTACTGGAGGTTTTCAACAACCTGTTCATGCACATTGCCGAGCAAATGGGCGTGATCCTGGAAAACACCGCCCACTCGGTAAACATCAAGGAACGCCTGGACTTCTCCTGCGCTGTCTTCGGGCCCGGCGGAGAACTTGTTGCCAACGCCCCGCACATGCCGGTGCACCTTGGCTCCATGGGTGAAAGCGTTCGCGCCGTGCTAAAAGGCAACCCCGGGGAATTGGCTGACGGCGACGTGTACATGCTGAACGCGCCATACAATGGCGGCACCCACCTGCCGGATATCACCCTGGTAAGCCCGGTCTTCGTCAATGGTCAGCTGGAATTTTTTGTCGCCTCACGCGGGCATCACGCCGACATAGGCGGTATCACACCCGGCTCCATGCCCGCGCATAGCCACAGCGTGGACGAAGAGGGCATCCTGTTTGACGGATTCCACCTCGTCAGGCGTGGGCAGTTGCGCGAGGATGCAGTGCGGGAGGCGCTCGCCGCAGGACCCTACCCGGCCCGCAATCCGGATCAGAATGTCGCCGACTTGAAGGCGCAGCTGGCGGCCAACCAGAAAGGCACGGCCGAGCTGCACAAGATGTGTGCGCAATTTGGCCTGGAGGTGGTGCGCGCTTACCTGGGTCACGTGCAGGACAACGCCGAGGCAGCTGTGCGGGAAATCATCGGCGTGTTGCATGACGGCAGCTTCCGTTACGAAATGGATAACGGCCTGGTGATTCAGGTGGCGGTGGCGGTGGACCGGCAGGCCGGCAGTGCCAGCGTCGACTTCACTGGAACCTCACCCCAATCGACCGACAACTTCAATGCGCCCTCTGCCGTATGCAAGGCCGCGGTACTGTATGTGTTCCGCTGCCTGGTCGACCGCGAAATACCCATGAACGAGGGCTGTCTCAAGCCCCTGCGTATCATCATCCCGCCCGGCAGCCTGCTGGATCCGCGCTCGCCCGCCGCCGTGGTTGCCGGCAATGTGGAAACCTCCCAATGCATTACCGATGCGCTGTTTGGCGCGCTGGGTGTTCTGGCCGCGGCGCAGGGCACGATGAACAACCTGAGCTTCGGTAACCAGCGCTACCAGTACTACGAAACCCTGTGCGGCGGAGCGGGGGCAGGTCCGGACTTTGACGGCGCCTCGGCGGTGCACACGCATATGACCAACTCGAGACTTACCGACCCCGAGGTACTGGAACTGCGTTTTCCCGTGCGTCTGGAGCGGTTCTGCATACGCAAGCATTCCGGGGGACGCGGGCGTCACCATGGCGGCGACGGGGTAACCCGGGAAATACGTTTCCTTGAGCCGATGCAGGTTTCCATGCTCAGCGGGCACCGGCGAATTCCGCCTTTCGGACTGCAGGGCGGCGAGAACGGCAAGACTGGCAGCAATATCTGTATTCGCGCCGATGGTGAAGAGCAGGTGCTGCCGGGCTGCGTCAGCCTGGAGTTAGGGGCCGGCGATGTGCTGCGTATTGACACACCGGGAGGCGGCGGATTCGGCAGCCAGGGTGCAGAGGATTAAGCGCCGGTGCGCTACACTGCCGGCATGAGCACCACTGACACCAATCGCGTTCTTGGCATCTACCGCAAACTGGAACACCTGCCCCTGGGTAAACGCCTGTTTGCCTTCATGGTGTGCCGAAAGGCACCGTATTTCTCGACCATCAAGCCACGCTTTCACGTGTATGAACCCGGCAGGGTGGTGGTAAGTATGCGCAAGCGACGCGCGGTGGAAAATCACATACGTTCCATACACGCACTGGCCATGGGCAACCTGTGCGAACTGGCTGCCGGCACCCTGATGGAAGCCAGTGTGCCCACCCATATGCGCTGGTTACCGCGTGGCATGCACATCGAATACCTCAAGCCTGCCCGCTCGAATATACGCGCCGAGGCCGTTTTGGAAAAATCCTCATGGCCGGGAAAGGAGGACGTGGAGGTTCCAGTAAGAGTAACCGACGCCGAGGGTCAGGAAGTCGTGCGGGCGCGCATACTCATGCACGTTTCACCCAGGCCCGACAGCAAGGCTTGAGTCGGCGCCCGCCGTGGTCAGGTCCTGAGACTGAGCGGTTTTTCGTCAGGTACTTACCTGCCGTACAGGGCATTGGGATTTACATTTGAGCGCCGAATACGAGCACCATCGCGTCGCTGGCTCACCTCAAAACTGATGAACTCCCCGGGTCTGCGCAAAGCCACGCCCAGGACAAAATTCACGCCCTCGGTGTCGGAGTCCGCGTAAACATTGGTCTCCGGGTCGCACTGGACAAAAAACGCCTCGGAACTGTTACTGCCAACCAGCGCGCCCTGCTGCCACAGGTCTTCCAGGTAACCCTCAACCTGGTTTTTCAGTTTCAACCAGAGATCCTTGTCCTCGCCGGCAAACACCGCCCAGCGCGTACCTCGATCGATACTCTCCAGGATCATGAGCGAAAGACGCCGGGTCGCAAGGTAGTTCCAACTGGGCGCAGAGCTATCGCCGGCGGCCATGGTGCGCGCCGAGCCCAGCCACGCCGGCGCTCCGGGCCTGCCTGCCACGATGCCATTCACGCCGGCAGCGGCCAGGCGAATCAGGTCTTCACCATCCAGCTGCCTAACCGGCCTGATACGCGCATTGAAGTGGACACTCTCCCTGCTTGGCGCCGACCACACACCGCGCCGCTCATCATTACGCGCCAGCAAGCCGGCCAACGCTCCACAGGGTGCGAGGGAGCGCCCGGAAGACATGCCGCCCAGGGTGCTTAACCTGGGGAATACCATCACCGCGTCCTCGCTGGCAAAATTCATCCGCTTCATGCCCTGCACGACCTGCTCCACCGTGGTCCATTCCTTCGGCGGATCGACGACCAGCATGGCGCGGCGTTTCTTGCAATAACGCACTGCTGCCAGCAGTGTCACCAGGCCTACATCGCGCTCTCTGTCCAGCGGCGGAATACAGAGCAGATTGAAGATATTGCTGCGCGACAGGGCGAACAGACCCGTCGCCCGGGTGGCAGATCCAATAACGTCGTAATCACTCAGGGCGTCGCCATCGTCGCCGTCGCGGCTCGCGACTTGATAACCGATATGCTTGTCCGGCGTGGCGGGCGGGGTGCGATCCGGTCGGCAGTCGGGTAAATCACCTTCCAATCGGACCAGTTGCGACTCCGCCAGGATTCCGCCTATAAATCGCTCGTCTTCCGGCGACACAGAGACGCGTCGATAGCTTTCCTGTACCAGCACGCGCTCAGAACCTGACTGCAATAGTCGCTGCAGGATAAGGTTAAAGCTGCGCAGGTCTGACTCATCAATGCCGTCAAAATCTACCGAGGCGCGCAGGGCGTCGTGGGTCCCGGGGTCTCTTGCCCGCAGGTGCAAAAAGCTCGCTCCTGCAGGCAGACTCAGGCCCACACCCCTGCCGCCATTGACCACACGTACGATAATGGCCACTCGGCCGCCTTGCAGAAAATACTGCTCGACTGCAAAACTCAAGGGACTCAATCCCCAAAGACCGCCAAACACAGCTTGATACTCGGCAAAGCTTTCCAGACGCACGGGTTCGTTGACCGGGCCACGCTGGGTACGACCTACAAATGCAGTAATGGAAGTTGCCGCACTGGCAATAAATTGCTGGTGCTGTGGGATCTCTTGAACGTCGATGCCCGACGAAAATAATTCCGGCACAAAACCCTCCAGGGTTTTCGGCTAGTTTACACGTCACACCTCCCGGGTCACAGATTATTATGGTCACAGCATTTTTTGCTCACAAGAATGCCCAGGCTTTCCCATCGCCGGCGACGAACATTGCGCGAGGCGCGCCATTGGCCCAACATTGCGCCTCCTACCCTCCCCCTCACGCCACAGGGCATCGGACTTCGCGTGCACACAGCCACCGGCAACTGGAAATTTGGTCTTGTCCTGTCGTTGATCACCACGATCATGTGGGGCCTGCTGCCTGTCGCCATGATCCTGCTGCTGAGGGAAATGGATGTGTATACGGTCACCTGGTATCGCTTCGCCTCCTCGGCGCTGGCGCTGGGCGCCTACCAGGCCTTCAGGGGGCGTCTGCCATCGCTGGCCCCCTTGCGCAGCGCGTATGGCTGGTTGATGTTGATTGCCATCGTTGGCATTTGCGGTAACTACCTTTTGTACGTGATCGGCCTGGAGCTAACCTCCCCCAGCATTGCCCAGGTGGTCATACAGCTGGCGCCCCTGCTGGTGATCATTGGCGGTATTCTCCTGTTCCGGGAACAGATGAACCGGACTCAGCTGTTCGGGATACTGGCGGTCTTTATAGGTCTGCTGCTGTTCTTCAATCAACGCCTGCCCGAGCTGTTCTCGCCCGGCGGCACCAACGGCACGGGCGTGCTGATCATCGTGCTGGCGGCAATTCTCTGGGCCGGTTATGCCCTGGCCCAGAAGCAGCTGCTCAAGGTTTACTCATCACCCGGCGTCATGCTGTTGTTGTATGTCTTCGCTACCTTGATCTTCCTGCTTCCTGCGCAGATTTCCTCAGTGCTCGGGCTGAGCGGTCTGGGCTGGGCCATGCTGGCCTTTTGTAGCGCAAACACCTTGATCGCCTACGGTTGTTTCGCCGAGGCGCTCAATCAGTGGCAGGCAAGCCGGGTCAGCGCCATCCTGGCCATGGCTCCGCTGGTTACACTCTTCAGCATGTCGATCCTCGGCTGGCTTGCCCCGAAAATTGCCCCATCGGACCATATAGATGCATTCGCGTTACTGGGCGCCATAGTCGTGGTCACGGGCTCCGCTGCTTGCGCCACCGGTGGAATGAAGCGCAAACCACGTACCAGCTGATAAACTCGGGGCCATGGATACGATTGTCAGCTAAGGAAAAATCACGACGTGCAAGACCAGCAAAAAAGTTCTTTGGCCCTGTTCAGGGCCTACCCCGGCCTGATTGATACGCTGGGCTGGATCCCACTGGCCAATTTACCAACGCCGGTGGAGCCGATGCGCAAGTTGGCGGAAGAACTGGACGAGGAAGACCTGTTCATAAAGCGCGACGACCTGTCCGGGGATGTGTACGGCGGCAACAAGGTTCGCAAGCTTGAATTCCTGCTGGCCGAAGCCCAGGCCAGGGAGGCTATCGCCGTGATGACGTTTGGCACAGCCGGCTCCAATCACTGCCTTGCCACCGCCATTTACGCACGCAAGCTGGGCATGGAAGCCATTTCAATTCTCTCCCCCCAGGCCAATACCTCCCTGGTCGGACCCAACCTGTTGATGGGTTATCACGTTGGCGCGGAACTGCATCACTACAATAGTGAGTCAACCGCCGAACGTGGCGCCGCCTGGCAGACCGCACGCCGGGTTGGCGTCGGTGAGCCAGCCCCGCATCTCATTCGCCGGGGAGGCTCGTCGCCGCTGGGCACCATTGGTTTTGTCAACGCCGGACTGGAGTTGGCCGAACAGATCAGGCGTGGCGAATTACCGGAACCGGATCTGCTGTATGTGGCGCTGGGCACCATGGGAACTGCCGTGGGTCTGTCCATGGGGCTGGCTGCCGCGGGGCTGAGCACCAAGGTGGTTGCCGTGCGCGTAGTGGACCTGGCGTACGGCAGTGAGGCCGGATTCAACAAGTTATTCGACAGTACTGCCGCCTTGTTGCGCAAGCCGGATGACAATTTCCCCAAGCTGCGCTGGGTCGATGCCAACGTCGACTTTCGCCATGATCAATTCGGGGAAAAATACGCGCTCTACACCGAAGCAGGTATGGAAGCGGTGAATCTGCTCAAGAGCACGGAGGGCATCAAGCTGGAGGGCACTTACACGGGCAAGGCTATGGCCGCGCTAATCGCGGACTCCCTGGTAGGTCAACTTGAGGGCAAGGCAATTCTGTTCTGGAACACCTACAACTCGCGTGAATTTCCTGCCGAAGCCATGGAGCGCAGCTACGAGAGGTTACCGTTCCCGGTGCAGACGTATTTCGAAAAGCCCTTTCAACCCCTGGACCCGAAAAGCTAAGGCTGGCTGAAGCATGGGCATCAATCTGTGCAGGGTCTTCTGCAATCTGATCAACACGGAGTGGACGGAGAGACTCGGGTGAGCGCAATTCGAGTGTTGCTGGTAGAAGACCACACCCTGGTCCGGGCCGGTATTCGATCGCTGCTTAGCAGCGTCGGCGACATCGATGTCGTCGGTGAGACCGGCAACGGCCGGGATGCACTCAGGCTGGTGCGCAAGCTGGAGCCGGATGTCGTCCTGATGGACATCTCCATGCCCGAACTCAATGGCATGGAAGCCACGGCCCGCATCACCAAGAGCCATCCCCAGGTGAAAGTATTGATGCTCTCCATGCACAACGACGAGGAATATGTGGCCCAGTCCCTCAAGGCTGGCGCCAGGGGTTACCTGGTCAAGGAGGCGGCCACCAAGGAACTGGAACAGGCCATTCACGCTGTGATGCGTGGTGAAATTTATGTCAGCAATACAGTTTCCATGAATAACGTTGAAAGATTGATGCAGGACAGCAGCAGCGGCTCGGCTCTGGGCAATCTGACCTCTCGCCAGAGGGAGATTCTGCAGCTGGTGGTTGAGGGGTACACCACTCGCGACATAGCAGAACGTCTTTCACTGAGCGTAAAAACTGTCGAAACTCACCGCACCCACTTGATGGACAGACTGGAAATCCGGGACGTGCCACGCCTGGTCAGATTTGCCATCAAGGCGGGACTGATCCAACCCGGATCCTGATTCCAAGAGATGAAGAAACACCATGCCTGCTGAACGCTATATTTCCCAACTGGATGCCCTGGCTGACCGCTCCGAGGTTTTTGCCTACACGCCCGAACAAGTCACGGCTTTCCTGGAGGCTTTCAACAAACTTGCCGGGCTTGCCTATATGGGAGGTACCGTCAGCACTCGAGGCCAACACCTGGTGTGCGTGGAATTGGCAAGCCTGCAGGCGCATCATCGCGGTGGGATGGGCACACGGGCGGTGAATGGTGCAGTCATATCCGGTTTGTTCGACTGCGGTCTGGGTGTGGCCGGCTTGCTGCAGTTTCCAGGCAAGCGCTGTGGCACAGCCGAGTTATCGGTGAAATTTCTCCGGCCCGTGCTGGGTGAGCAGGTACGCGTCTATGCCGCCACCATCAAGGCCGCCGACAACGTCGCGTTTGTCGAAGGCGTGCTGTTTAGCGGGAATGCCCTGTGCGCAACCGCCTCGGGTATGGTGGCCACCAGCGCCGGGAAAGCCGACAACTAATCCTCAGCCCTGTCGCCAGGATAGAGCAGGGCCTGGATGGACGGGCGCGCCGTGGGGTGATAACCGGGACCCGCCTTGCGATAGATATTCCTGGCCAGTTCCAGTCCCTGTGGCGATGACTCGGCCAAGGCCCGATAAACATTGTTTATCAGGGAGGACCTGCCAACCTGAATGAGGAAGGGCTCGAGCCGCCGGTAGGCAGGTTGGTAGCCCATCCTTACCGCCAACTCCAGCCACTTGCTGGTCACTATCGCGTTACCGCTGTCGGTGAGCTTGAACCGATCATCCAGCACAGCAAGTTGCCCGGGATCTGTCCCCACAGGCAGGTGCCCCAGCAGGTACCGCCACTGCTGGCTGCCCCAGTTCGAACGAGGAATATCGACCAGTTCAATCTCGCCATCAAGCCAATCCAGTATGACCACCCGAATCTCCTCCAGCTCCGGCGATACCGGCGGCACAAAGTCCGCGGGCATACCGGGGGCATAGATCCACCGCTCCAGCTGCGAGGCGCTCACTCTGTCTGGATATACGCTGGCCAGGTGCTGCTGCAGATAGTCCAGGAAATCCTCTGTGGTCACGCTTTGAAAGGCGAAATGATCGAAGTACTGTTTCAGAAAGGCATCGAAGGCCTCCCTTCCATATGCCTGTTCCAGGTATACCAGGAACTGGGCACCCTTCTGGTAGGGCACTGCGGTAAAGCCATCGTCAGGATTCTTTAGCAGCACGGCAGGAACCAGGCTTTGATTCTCGGGCGCCAGTTCTGCAAGCTCGAACATCAGGTCCTGGTAGCCGAGCACCTCTTCCATTTTCCTTTCGGCCTTGCCGTATAGAGTCTCGACCACGCGCATTTCCACGTAGCTGGTGAAGCCTTCATTCAGCCACATGTGCTGCCACGACGCGTTGGTGACCAGGTTGCCCGACCAGGAGTGCGCCAGCTCGTGTACTACCGTGCCGACCAGGCTCTTGTCCCCGGCGATCAGGGTCGGTGTGATGAAGGACAGCCTGGGATGCTCCATACCACCCAGCGAGAAGGCTGGCGGCAGCACGAGTAAGTCATATTGTTCCCAGCGGTAGGGGCCATACAGCGCTTCGGCGCCGGCAATCATGGCCGGAGTATCCTCGAATTCTTCGGCTGCCGCCTCGATCACGGAGGGTTCCGCCCAGACCCCCGAGCGCTGATCAAAGGCATGGTATTTCAATTCACCTACCGCAATTGCGATCAGGTAGGCGGGGATTTCCTGGCTCATGGAAAACGTATATTCACCAGTCTGGATATCGGCCGACAAAGTGCGTGCACTCATCAGTGCGGTGAGACCTGGCGGCACTCGCAGGCGCGCGCCGAAAGTCATGCGTGTGGCTGCTGTGTCCTGTAGCGGAATCCAGCTACGCGCATGTATCGACGCGGCGACCGAATACAGGAAAGGCGAGCGTCCGTCGGAGGTCATGCCCTTATCCAGCCACTGCAGAGCCTCGGCCCCGGGCCGGGTCGTATAATCCACGGTAATTGAAAAGCGTCCTCGCCGACCTGCCGCCGACACGTCCACTAGCAGGGGAGCGCCCAGAACGGGGTCAGCCTCACCGAGGCGCCAGGGCAGATCGAGCAGCTTGGCGCCGCCTTGATTCAGCGCCACGCGACGAATATCCAGGCCACGTGTGTCCAGCACCAGCTCGCCGGCCTGGTCATTGAGGCGCTCAACGACCAGGGTGACCTGACCGGTAAGGGTTTGGGTGGCGAAATCCACCGTGAGATTCAACTCGGCATGCCGCACCCGCATTTGCTCGGAGTTGGCATAGCTGTACGGGTCCCGGGTCGCGCGGGCGTCATTACTTACCGGTTCGCCAGCTGGAGGCAACGGCTTCGCTGTTGACTGGATCTCCCCACCGGCAGGACTCCCGGACCCGCAAGCAACCAGGCCGGTGAGCAGGAATACCTGGAACAGCGACGATACTTTCATATTCCTACTCCAAGAATTCATACCCACCCACTCGGGCAATCCTGACCTGTATGCCAGGGAACCTCTGAGCTACTTCGTCCAGAGCAAATCAAAGGCTCCCTAGACACGACCGACACGCATGGCCAGCTGCCATGTCACCGGCAATTTCTCCGCATTCGACGGCCATCTTTTCGACAATTCCCGCTCTAGCGCGGGCAAGGGATCCTGACCCACGCGCAAGCGATAGCGACTCACCGCTGACCATGTGGACAAGTACCCCATGACGGCCTGCAAATCCCAATTGGCCCACATGCTCGGTGCAGCCAGTGATAGCTCCGAGAACGGAAAGTCCAGGTTCGCATAACCCTGCTCAACCATGGCCCGCTCGGGCGGCCAGTCACCCCCCAGGGTCTCAGTGTGCAGCCGCCTGAGCAAGGGATCGATTTCAGGCGAGATGCTTAGCAACTGATAGGTCCACACCGCGATCACCCCGCCCGGCCTCAGTATGCGCCTGACCTCTGCATAAAACCTGTCGCGGTCGAACCAGTGCAAGGCCTGGGCCACGGTTACCAGGTCCACACAGTGATCCTTCAAGGGCACCACCTCGGCCAGGCAGCACAAGCGATCCAGGCCAGGATTTCGACAAGTCAGTATTTGCGCATAACTGGCATCGCTGGCGATGACCTGATCGAAGTGATCAAACAGGCCCCGGGCTGCCTGACCACCCCCTGCACCACAATCCCATGCTCTTTCCCGGGACGGAGCCAGGTCGGCCAGCAATTGAAACAACTCTGGACTGTAGTGCGGACGAAAACTCTGGTATGCCCGGGCCATGCCCGAGAAGTGGTCACTGAATCCAGACATTGCTAGCAAGGGAAACGGATCGGCGATTGTGGAGGTGCATCACATCATACACCTCACCAGGCAATCCGGATTCCGCAAGCCCCACAACTAATTCGGTATCGGTATCGGTATCGGTATCGGTATCGG
>JAPHSC010000161.1 GCA_026193125.1 Gammaproteobacteria bacterium | reverse complement strand
GGCTTGACCAATATCTCGGACACCGTGCCGTCGCTGTCGGCGCAAACGGTGGTTTCCATTTTCATCGCCTCCAGCGTCAATATGACAGCGCCGCGCCGCACCTTGTCACCGGCCTTGACGTTCACCGTGATGACCGTGCCTGGCATGGGCGCCCCGACGTGGTGGACATTACCCAGCTCGGCCCGGCGCGAAGGGGGCCGTAAAGGCTTCTGCTTCCTGTCATTAACACGCACCGATCGCGGCTCGCCGTTCAGCTCAAAGAACACGGTACGGGTCCCATCGTCATGGGCATCGCTGACGGCCAGCATACGCAGAATGAGTGTCTTGCCGCGTTCAATATCGACCGAGATTTCCTCACCCGGCTGCATACCGTAAAAGAACACGTGGGTCGGCAGTATGGCCGCATCGCCATAGGCAATCCTGTCCCTGGCATATTCCGAGAAGACCTGCGGGTACATCAGATAGGAGGCCAGGTGGTTGTCGTTAATGCTGCTCCCGAATGCCGCTTCGGCTTCCACCCGTGCCTTGTCCAGGTCGGTGGGTGCGAGGACCTCGCCTGACCGCTGCGTGAGGGGCTTGGCGCCCTTCAGAATTTTCTTTTGCAACGCGGCTGGGAATCCGCCGTAGGGCTGGCCCAATTCACCACTGAACAGCTGCACCACGGATTGGGGGAACGGCACTTCGGTCGCGGGGTCTTCAATCTGCTCGCGCGTGATGCCACTGGTGACCATCAAAATCGCCAGGTCACCGACCACTTTTGAGGTCGGTGTCACCTTGACGATATCACCGAACATCTCGTTGACCTGCTGATAGGCATGTGCCACTTCCGGCCAGCGTGCATTCTCGATACCCAGTGCACGGGCCTGCTCTTTCAGGTTCGTGAACTGACCACCGGGCATGCCATGCACATAGACCTCCGATGCGCCGGAGCGGATATCGCTTTCAAAGGCCACGTAGCCGCGCCGAACCTGCTCCCAGTACCCGGAGATGATGCGCAAATTATTCGGCTCAAGTCCCGTATCCCGCTCCGAGTGGCGCAGGGCCTCGACAACGGACCCCAGGTTCGGCTGCGAAGTCAGACCGCTCATTGAATCCATGGCGAGATCGATGGCGTCGGCACCGGCGGCGACCGCCGCGAGCACGCTGGCCGCGGCGATGCCACTGGTATCGTGCGTATGGAAATGCACGGGCAGTCCGATTTCGCGTTTAAGGGCCGTGACCAGGGTGGTCGCCGCTGCGGGTCGACACAGACCGGCCATGTCCTTGATGCCGATAATGTGGGCGCCTGCGGCTTTGAGTTCCTCGGCCAGCTTCAGGTAGTAGTCCAGGGTGTACTTGGTTTCTTTCGGATCTGACAGATTGCCTGTGAAACAGATCGCCGCCTCACACAGTCGACCACTGGCGCGCACCGCGTCCATGGAGACACGCATATTGTCGACCCAGTTCAGAGAATCAAAAATCCGGAACAGGTCAATCCCACTGGCGGCTGCACGCTCGACGAAATGCCGCACGACGTTGTCGGGATAATTGGTGTAGCCCACCGCGTTGGAGCCACGCAGCAGCATCTGCAGCAACAGATTCGGCATGGCCTCGCGCAAGCTCTCCAGCCGCTCCCACGGATCTTCCCGAAGAAAACGCATGGCCACGTCAAAGGTCGCCCCGCCCCAGCACTCCATGGACAACAATTGCGGTGCCAGCCTGGCGTAATACGGTGCGACTTCGACGAGATCGATGGTTCGCACGCGGGTTGCCAGCAAGGACTGGTGGGCGTCACGCATACTGGTATCCGTCACCAGCACTCGCTGCTGCGCAAGCATCCACTGTGCAAAGCCATCCGCGCCAAGCTCGTCGAGTAATTGCCGTGTGCCGGCCGGTGGATCCGCATCGTCGAGTTTCGGCAGACGCAGCACCACGCGCTCGCCCGGCCGGGCGCGATTGGCCACCTGCGGGTTGCCATTAACGATGATCTCGCCGATGTAGCGCATCACGCGGGTGGCACGATCACGCTTGCGCGGCCATTTGAACAGCTCAGGCGTGGTGTCGATAAATTTGGTGGTGTAGTCAGCGGAGACAAATTTCGGGTGCGTAATAATCTGGTCCAGGAAACGCAGATTCGTGACCACACCGCGAATCCGGAACTCCCACAGCGCACGATGACAACGGGCCACACATTCCTCTGCGGTAGGCGCCCAGGCCGTGACCTTCACCAGCAGGGAATCGTAATGACGGGAAATTATCGCGCCCGAGTAGGCTGTGCCGGCATCCAGGCGTATGCCGAAACCGGCCGGGCTGCGGTAGGCGATAATACGCCCGTAGTCCGGGACAAAGTTGCTTTCCGGGTCTTCCGTGGTGACACGGCATTGAATGGCATGCCCGGTGACACGAATATTTCCCTGCAAGGGCACACCGCTTTCCGGGGTACCGATGATGGCTCCCCCGGCGATGCGAATCTGCGCCTTCACGATATCGATGCCGGTCACCGCCTCGGTAACCGTGTGCTCGACCTGGATACGCGGATTGACCTCGATGAAGTAACACTCGCCGCTGTCGGCGTCCTGCAGAAACTCCACCGTACCGGCATTGCGATAGTTTGCGGCATGGCCGATCTTCAGCGCCGACTCGCAAATCCCGGCTCGCTGTGCGTCACTGAGAAATACCGCAGGTGCACGTTCCACCACTTTTTGATTACGTCGTTGTACCGAGCAGTCGCGTTCGAACAAGTGCACCAGGTTGCCGGCAGCATCGCCAATGATTTGCACCTCGATGTGACGCGCGTTGCGCACCAGCTTTTCCAGGTAGACCTCATCATTCCCGAAAGCGGCCTTGGCCTCGCGACGCGCCATCGGTAACAACTCTTCCAGCTGTGCCGCGTTCTCAATCACGCGCATACCACGTCCACCGCCACCCCAGCTGGCTTTCAGCATAACCGGGTAGCCGATCTGCTCCGCGTGAGCACGGCATTCGCCGATGGAGTCCGTCAACACCGGCGAGGCGGGCATGACCGCAACACCCGCCTGCTCGGCCAGGGCGCGTGCCGAAATCTTGTTGCCCAGGCGACGCATGGTTGCCGCGCTCGGGCCAATCAATGGCACGCCCGCCGCCTCGCAGGCATCGGCGAAGTCGGGGTTCTCGGACAAGAAGCCATAGCCCGGGTGTATCGCATCCACATGGGCGGCATGCGCTATGCGCAGGACGTCTTCTATATCCAGGTAGGCGTCGACCGGGCTCTTACCCTTGCCGACCAGGTAGGCCTCGTCCGCCTTGCTCCGGTGCAGGGAAAAGCGGTCCTCCTCCGAGAAAATCGCAATCGTACGCAAACCCAGCTCGGTCGCCGCCCGCATCACACGGATAGCGATTTCGCCCCGGTTGGCAACCAGTATTCTCTTCAGGCCTGGAGACTTGTCTTTTTCTTCCACCCGCATATGCCCTTTCGTAACGAACCAACAGTATAAAGGTAGCAGCAAACGGATTAGGGGGACAGGCACCTTTAATTGGGGGGGCAGGCTCCAGGGGCTCCTGCCCGGGCCAGTTACGCGGCATCAGGAGTTATGGTTACTGTCCCCATGACCCGAAATCAGGCATGGGTGCGCATGGCAGGCATTGTCTTTGGCTGGAATCTGCCAGTTGCTAACGGCCATCGCTTAGGCACTTTTCCGAATTGACGCTCCCGGACTCCACGCGCATATTTTAATGGTGGTTTTCAGCTACCTCGTGCATGCATGTTGATGAGCGAATGCGATTCCGGCAACGAGGTGCTATGAATGCAGCCATGAGTCATTGCAGCCTTGTTTTATGGATGAAAGCGGAGGTGTCAATATCATGACCAAGCTAAACCTGATTGCGATGTTCCTCTCAGCGTTGCTCGTTGCGGGCTGCCAGGGTGCTGCGGCGAAGCTTGATGGCAACGATATCACCGGTATCTACTACCTGGTAAAAGTTGATGGATCCTCGGTCCCCGCGACGGTTTCTCATGATGGTGTGCCGATGCAGGTCATCTCTGGCACTTTTATCATAAGCGCCGACGGGACGTGCTTCAGCAGGATGCGTTTTGTACCCCCTCAGGGAGAGGAGACAGTGCGCGAAGTCAAAGCAACGTTTCGGGTAGAGGATACAAAGATAATCATGCAGTGGGAAAATGCCGGGGTAACCGAGGGCGCTGTGACCGGAGATACCTTCATCATGGACAACCACGGCATGATTTTCGAATACCAGAAGCCAATATAGAATCGCCAGGTCCGAAAAAGGTGTCAGGTTTATTTTCGGCGCTGGTCACCAGGTCTTCAGAGGAAACTTGATGGGGGATGGAGGTGGCCATTGCAGACCTGCCTCTTTTAATTTAGCGGCGAAGTTTGGCGTGGCTTCCAGATCAAACGGTGCGCCGCAATAGCACTGGTAAATCGCCTCGAGTAAAAATAAATATCCCACCGGCCGTGCATCCGCTGCAGACGCCCGACGATTGACTATCTCCCGATCACCCAATCTTGCCCTGGCAATGAAGGCATCAAGTGAATTGGCAGGAATAATTTTCGCACTTTCTTCAAGCTGGGCGTGTCCAGCGGCCGAATCACCGCGGGCAGCGAACAAGGCAATGCGGAAACGGGCAATTGACTCCTGGCTGCGCAGGTTGTTGTTGACCATTGCCTGGGCCTCATCCAGGCGCCCCGCTGCGATGAGGGCCTCGATTTGGGAATTCACCAACGACTCGCGGGTGTCGCTGGTAACAAATTCCAGGCCTTGCTCGGCCAGCTCAACCGCCCTGCCGGGCTCCTCCATCCATATCGCTGAGGCTACCTGCTGTCTCCGGGCAGTAACCACAAGCGGGTCGCACTCCAGTTCCCGGCCGAAATCATCGAGTCCCTCAGCAGCTCGACCAAACAACGCCGTGAACGTCAGCCACTGCCCAGTCGGGCAACCCGGCTGGGCCAGGGCCCGATCCGCCAAGGGCAACAGGCCGCGCCAGTTCCCCGTCAACAAGGCCCGATCAAATTCCAGGTTGGCCTTGCGCCCCTCGTCCGGCGCAGTACGCAGGGCATTGTCCAGATCCGTTGCAATAGCCTTCGGGGCTGCAGCGATCTCGGCCGCCGTAACACCAGGTATTGACGCATTGCCGTCACTTTCCAGCAGAATGTGGGTGAAATAATCTGCATGCCACATATGGGCATCAGAGAAATTCGGCGCCAGGGTAAACGCCTTTTCGAAAAAGACGTTGGCCTTGGCAAGTTCCGCCAAAATGTCCTCGCTACCATGGGCAAGGGCCGCCAACTCAAGACCCTTTTGGTAGGCGATATAGGCACCCGGCTCCCCCACACCTGCCTCGCGCATTTTCGTGCGCTTCTTTTCATCCAGCACCACATTCAGCGCCAGGGCGATTTTCTCGGCCACATCCGATTGCACGGCAAAACTGTCGGCACTGTTTCGATCAAAGGTCTCGGACCACAGGTGAAAACCATCCGAGGCCCGGATCAACTGGGCCGTGACCCGCAGCCGGTCCTGGTCGCGACGCACCGAGCCTTCCACGATGTGCTTCACACCCAGGGTTTCGGCAATCTCCTGTACCGGCACATCCTTGCCCTTGAAGAAGAACGCCGAGGTGCGAGCAGTGACCAGCAACTCGGGCAATTGGGCCAGGGCATTCAAAATCTCTTCAGTCAGGCCGTCGGCAAAGTACTCATCGTCCTCGCCCCGACTCATGGCCACAAATGGCAGCACCGCCACTGACTGCGATTTGACCGGGCTTGCTGCAGGAGCCTGCCCGGCGTTGTTTTGCGACTGGGCCGCCCCTTCCTGACGGGCCTGGGCCAATTCGGCCTTGACCCGGTCCGGGGTGAGCACAAACTTGTCCACCGCGAAGAATCCCAGGGAGACGATCAGCAGGATGATGAATGCACGATTGAGCTTGGCACCGGTCTGGCTGGTTATGGACTGGCTGCGGTCCACCTCGTTTTCGCGCTTGACACCCTCGGAGGTAATTTCGAAAGCCCAGGCCAGGATCAGCACCGGAATGGCGCCAATACCCATGATTAATACCGCTATGCGGACCGCGCCATCGTCGAAGCCAAAGGCCGGGAAGATGGTCTCCACAAGCTGCACAACCAACCACGAAGCCACCAGGTAGGCAGCGCCCACCCGAATGACATTCCGGCGTTTTAGTTCCTCGAAAAATGACTGCATTCGTTGGCTTATCCGTTGCGTGGCTGCCTGATGATGGCCCAAGCGGGTTGAATTGTCGATGTCTGGAAAGAGCCATTATTGTGCGACCGTTAAGGCCTAAGCACGGCTAATCAGGAGTTATGGTTACTGTCCCCATGACTCGGTTGGCAGGAGGCCAGAGATCAGCCGCCGTGGTCAACCAGCCCTGACGCAATTTTTTCCCGCCTGCTTGGCGGCGTAGACGGCCTCGTCGGCCGCCTTGATCAATTGCTCATGCGCCGTCATCTCGGCGCGACGATGCGCAACACCCACGCTGACACTGCCTTGCCAGTGCTCTTTGCCGATTTCGACCTGTAGCCGGGACACGGCCTTCTGAATCATCTCGCCTACGCGTAGCCCGCCTTGCTCATCCGTGCTCGGGCAAATGATAAAAAACTCGTCGCCGCCGAGTCGGCAGACGCAATCATCGTTACGCATGGTGTGCTTCAGGGTCGCCGCGAGTTCCTTCAGCACCCGGTCCCCGACATCGTGACCATAACGGTCATTCACCTGCTTGAATTGATCCACGTCGACCATGATGCAGACCATCGGAGTGCCGCTCGTGCTCGCCTCTTCCCATACCGTGGTCAGGTAGCGAATCGCATGGCGCCGGTTTGGCAATCCCGTAAGCACGTCGGTCAGCAGCAAATGCTCAAGGTTCATGTTTGCCTCGGACAAGGCCCTGGTGCGGTCCGCTACCTTGTCCTCCAGCAACCTGTTCAGCCGTTGCAGTTCTTCATTCCTGGCCGATACCAGGGCGAACAGCCCCGTCAATGCATCCACCAGCGGCTCGGTAGATGAGTCTTCTCCCAACTCCCCGCTGGCATAGGCGCTTGCCGGGTCGGCACCCGCGCGTATTGCGTGAATTTGCCGGGCCATATGCTGATCCTGGCCGAGGATATGGTAGGCGAGCCAATGCGTAAGAAATTCAAGCAGCTGCTGCGCGGCCTGGTTATCTTGCTCTGAGATCCTCGCGTACATGGAAACCGTGTCATCCAGAAACTGCCGGTGGCTCTTGATGTGCACTTCCTTGTGCCGCGGATCGATTCCCGTTTGCTCCATCAGGGCTTCTTCGGTCCGAAAATGGCGCACTGCATAATTGGCCAGCTTCCTGAACACCTCATTGATGTCAGAGAAGTTGACCCTGTTATTCGCGATCAGCTCACCAAACTCATTGATGATGTCAACCAGGGATCTGTGCTGCCGATCTATGGCCTCGAGCTTGGTAACGAAGTGCTGATTCCAATGAAAAGATTCCAATTGAGGATTGCCTTTGCTGTGACTGTTATCGTCGATACGGCCGCTGTCGAGTGCGTGGAGCAGGATACCAAACCACATCACCCGGCTTCCCGCATTTTACGCAAAACCGGTCTCAATGCCGGACAGGCGCTCTAAGCAGGTCAAATATTTATTATCAAAGCCTGTTAGGAGGGCGGAGCAATTATATAGGTAATTACTCGAGTACTGCGATGTTCAGGCAAATTGGAGTGCCTATTCCTCTGGCGGCGCAAGCGAATCCTTTCCCAGCGACCGGTGGGCATGTTTTACTACCTCACATAGGGAGCAAGCAGACCATGAACAGACTCATACAACGATTGCCCGATGGCCCACTGGACATCATCGGTGACGTACACGGCTTCATCGGACCGCTGGAGCAACTGCTCGCCAACCTGGGCTATAGCGGTAACGCGCCTCACCCCGACGGGCGGCAATTGGTGTTTTGCGGTGACCTCGTGGATCGTGGACCCGATAGCCCCGCCGTGGTGGAGCGTGTCATGGGGCTGGTTGCGGCCGGCCACGCTCACTGTGTATTGGGCAACCATGAGCTCAACGCGCTCCGGGGTGTGCATAAGGAGGGCAACAGCTGGATCATCAAACCCGACGAGGTCGATGCCGATCAAACGCCTGTGCCCGACGAGCAGACCAAGGCCCGGTTCGTGGAGTTTTTCTCCACCCTGCCACTGGTGCTTGAAAATGACCACCTGAGAGTGGTGCATGCCTGCTGGGACCCCCGCTCTGTCGAACTGTTTCGAGACGCGAAGGGATCGGTCCTGGAGGTATACAAGTACTACGAAGCTCTCACCAGGGAGAGACTGGAAGCGGGCGACTTGAGACAAAGGACCAAGCGAGAGAAGAATGATCTTGGCGCGGGGTTAACCGATCAAAGTCGGTCACCTCCATTTTACCCGCACATAGCAGCCTCGGATGCCATCTACCAGAACGGCAACCCTGTGCGGGTAAGTACCTCGGGCAAGGAAGAGCCGGTGCAGCGCCTGCCTGGAGAATTGTATTCCCAGCCACTACTGGAGCCTGACGAGCCGCCGTTCTTTGCCGGTGGCAAGTGGCGCATGGTGCGGCGTATGAAGTGGTGGGACGACTACCGGGAATCCGTGCCGGTGATCTTCGGGCATTACTGGCGCAACTTCGGAAGTCTCGACCTGGCTCTCGTCGGTAAGTTTGCCCCCGACTTGTTCCAGGGTATCGCACCCCATCATTGGATGGGCGCAAACCAAAATGTGTATTGCGTGGACTTCAGTATCGGCATGGGTAAGGCCCGGGGGCAAAACAAAACCAGCGGGCACCTGGCAGCGGTGCGCTTCCCCGAGTGGCGAATATTGCACGACGAGCACGAGCCCGGGCACGCCGGGATAAAGATGGAGAGTAACTCCCAAACAGGGTGACGCCTTGGCATTTGCTATACACTGCAGCTTCCTGCACTGACAGAGCCCATCGCCTGGCTCGGGTATAAAATTGAACAAGCAACAAATAGAGGCCACCGTGCGCAAGTGGGTGGGCACCTTCGTCGTGGACCTGAACATTTGCCCATTTGCCAAGAAAGAGATGGTGAAGAAACAGGTTCGGTTTGC